>CAZFUU010000127.1:4690-4913 GCA_964522565.1 uncultured bacterium
TCCGGGGCTTGCTGACATGAGCAACATCAATAATCGCATTGATTAAATCCTGCATTAATTCGCCGGCGTGGCTTTGGCTGAATGAATCCAGCCATTCTTGGGCTTCTTCAGAAGCCATCAAGTCAGAAGGGTCGACTGCAATTTTCACAGGCCTTCCTTTTGTTCTGCTGCGCCGGGAGGTAACGATTGTGTCGAGATGCTCATTAAGACCGTGGCTCATAAT
>CAZFUU010000128.1:0-4898 GCA_964522565.1 uncultured bacterium
TTGGTAATCAACCCGACTTTTACCCAGCTGGAAACGAGCGCGCTCGATCTGATCGTGGCGGCGACGGAACAGAATGTGGTGATGATCGAGGGCGGAAGCGACGAGGTTTCCGAGGAGCAGATGCTGGCGGCGATCGCGCTTGCGCACGATGAAATCAAAAAAATTGTGTCGGCGCAAAAAGAATTAGCCAAACAATGCGGCCGCCCGAAACAGAAGATTGAAGCCAAACCGGTTGATTCCGCCGTGTTTCAAAAGGTCGAATCACACGCCCGGGGGCGGTTTCTTGAAATATTCCGCCTCCCGACGAAGGAAAAAAGATCCGAAAGCCGCGAAGCGCTTTACAGGGAAGTTCTGGGGCTCTTCAATACCGAAGCCCCTGAATTCAAGGAAGCCCCCGTGCGCGCGGCGTTTAACCAGTTAGAGGAAACCATCGTGCGTGCCCTGATTCTGGATGAGAAGAAACGGCCGGACGGCCGCGGGTTTCAGCAGATCCGGCCTATTACCTGTGAAGTCGGGCTGTTGCCGCGAACACACGGTTCAGCCGTTTTTACGCGCGGCGAAACTCAAAGCCTGGTGGTGGCCACGCTCGGGACAAGCCGGGATGAACAGCGTATCGACGCGCTGGAAGGGGAAATGTTTAAGCGCTTTATGCTCCATTACAATTTTCCCTCGTTTAGCGTCGGAGAAGTAAAACCAAACCGCGGCCCGGGACGCCGTGAAATCGGGCACGGAGCCCTCGCGGAACGCGCGCTGGCGCCGGTGATGCCGAGCGAGGAGGAATTTCCGTACGCGGTCCGGATTGTTTCGGACATTCTGGAGTCAAACGGTTCCAGCTCAATGGCAACGGTTTGCGGCGGGACGCTGGCACTCATGGACTGCGGAGTTCCGATCAAGGCGCCTGTGAGCGGAATTGCCATGGGACTCGTTAAAGAAGGAAACAAATGGGCGGTTTTGACCGATATTGCCGGAATCGAAGACCATCTCGGCGACATGGATTTCAAGGTCGCGGGCACGGCCAAGGGAATTACGTCCATTCAGATGGATATTAAAATTGACGGCGTGACGGCCGAAATTTTAAAAACGGCCATGAAGGAAGCGCGTGAGGCGCGGCTCAAAATTCTTGAGGCCATGACTGCCGCGATTGCCTCTCCGCGTCCGCAGCTGTCGGATTACGCGCCCCGCATCACGATGATCAGGATTAATCCCGAAAAGATCGGTGAATTAATCGGGCCGGGAGGGAAAAACATCCGGAAAATCATCGAAGAAAGCGGCGCCGAAATCGACATTGAAGACGACGGCCGCGTGATAGTTTCGTCGACCGACGGAAAGGCATCTGAAATCGCGATTGCGCGGATTCATGCGATGACGGAGGTGCCGGAAATCGGCAAGATTTACCAGGCCACGGTCCGTAAAATCATGCCGTTCGGCGCGTTTTGTGAAATCATTCCCGGCACGGACGGGCTACTGCACGTCTCGGCGATGGCCGACGGATTTGTCAAAAACGTCGAAGATCATGTTAAAGTCGGCGACGTTTTTCCGGTCAGGGTCACCGCGATTGACGAGCGGGGAAAAATCAGCTTAAGCCGGAAAAACTTGACCGACGCCTAAAGGGATGGAAAATAATCAAATCGAGATTTTAATCAAACGGCTGCCTCATCTCGGCGAGATTCCGCTTCCGGCGTATCAGAGCCGGGGAGCCAGCGGAGTCGATTTGTCCGCGGCGGTGGAATTGGACGTGGTCATCGCGCCGGGCAAGCGCGCCTTGATCCCGACCGGAATCGCGGTCAGTATTCCGTTCGGATATGAAGCGCAGATCCGGCCGAGAAGCGGCCTGGCGTGGAAACACGGCATCGGCCTCTTGAACGCGCCGGGCACGATTGATTCCGATTACCGGGGCGAGATCAAGATTATTATGTTTAATCTCGGGGAAGAACCTTTTGTGATCCGGCGGGGCATGCGGATTGCCCAGATGATTGTCGCGCAATTTGTGCCGGCCGAATTGAAACTAACGGATGAACTGGATGAAACCGTCCGCAATCATGGCGGGTTCGGACATACGGGCCTGTAAACGGCGATGAAAAAAAACAAGCAGAAACAGGAACGGATTAACGAGGCGATCGGGATTGTTTTGCTTCTGGTCGGCGTGTTTACGTTCTTGAGCATTTTTTATTTTCATCCCTCGGATTCTTCATTTTACACCTCCGATCCCAACACCGATTCAAGAAACCTGACGGGCGTCGTCGGCGTCTATTTGTCGCACTATCTGCGGTTGACCTTCGGGTTGAGCGCCTATGCCATTCCGCTTCTGATTCTGTTTTGGGCGGTCTGCTATTTGCTTCAGAAAGTTCCGTCAAAAAAATGGATCGAGATTTTCGGGCTGGCCGTCGCGATGACATCCGTGGCCGCGATGGCGGCGCTTCTGGTGTCCCCGTCCCTTCGAATCACGGCGGGAGGCGTGTTGGGCTATTTTATCGCCGCCAATCTGGAACGGTATTTCGGGCTTGCGGGCGGCCTGATTATTTCCGCCAGTTTTCTCGTTTTGGCGCTGATTCTGGCGACGGACTTTCTGCTGTATCCCTGGCTTGAGAAAATATGGAAAGCGTCTCAAAAATTTTTCCGTAAACTATCAGGGCTTCTGAAAACGCTTCTCGCGAACGCACTTCCGGTTTCCGGGAAATCATCATCCCTGCCGCAGAAGAACGGTGAGAAATCGTTCGAACAGATCCGCATCCGGAAATACGGGGCCGCGCAGCAGGCGAGGAAGCCGGAAGAAACGGAAAAACAAGAACCGATGAAGCCGGTTCAGGTTACGACCTATCAGACGTCTCTGGAGCAGGTAAAGAAGAAGGCCGCTGAGAGCGAATCCTCTTCGACGGCCAGGAAAGAAAAACCCGCGACGGCCAGGAAAGAAACCGAAACGTCTCAGCCGGCGGATGAAGAAATTTTTAAGGAAAATAAAGATTACCGGCTTCCGCCGATCGATTTGTTAAACGCGCCGGATCCGGCGACCGCTAAAATCGAGGATGATTTTCAAGGCAATTCGCAAATTCTGGAAGAAACGCTTGCCGACTTCGGAATTGAAGCGAAAATCGTGGCGGTTGAACAGGGGCCGGTGATCACGCGTTATGAACTTTTGCCGGCACCGGGCGTCAAAGTCAGCAGTATTACCAATTTGGGCAATGATCTGGCGCTGGCGCTCAAAGCGACGAGCATCCGGTTTCTGGCGCCCATTCCGGGAAAATCGGCTATCGGCGTGGAAATTCCCAACTCGACGACCGTGGTGGTCTGTTTGCGGGAGTTGATTGAGACGGACGAATATAAAAGTGAAAAGTTGAAACTGCCGCTCCTCCTCGGCAAGGATACGAGCGGAAAATCACTGATCGCCGATCTTGCCGAAATGCCTCATTTATTAATCGCGGGAACGACCGGAAGCGGAAAAACTGTCTGCGTCAATTCGATTATCGCGGGCCTGCTTTACGCCAGGAAACCGTCGGATCTGAAATTTGTCATGATTGACCCGAAAATGGTGGAAATGGCCATCTACAAGGACATTCCTCATATGTTGACTCCGGTCGTCACGGACGTTAGAAAAGCCGCCGGAACGCTGATGTGGGTGGTGAATGAAATGGAACGCCGCTACCGCTATTTGTCTGTTTGCGGGAAGCGGAACATTGTGGCGTTCAACCAAAGGGAAAACGCGGGCGGCGAACAGCTGAAGACGACGGAAGATGAACCGGTGCCGGAAAAGCTGCCGTATATTATGGTTGTCATCGACGAACTGGCGGATTTAATGGTCGTCGCTCAGGACAAGGTGGAAACCGCGATTACCCGCCTGGCGCAGCTGTCGCGTGCCGTCGGAATTCATCTGCTCCTGGCGACACAGCGCCCGTCGGTGGATGTGATTACCGGCGTGATCAAGGCGAACTTTCCGGCCAGAATTTCATTCAAGGTGGCGTCAAAGGTGGATTCGCGAACCGTGCTTGATATGAACGGCGCGGACAAACTGCTCGGCAAGGGCGATATGCTGTTTCTGGAACCCGGCCAGCCGAAACCCGTGCGCGGCCAGGCGGCGCTTGTCACCGACAAGGAAATCGAGAAAGTCGTCCGGTTTATTACCAGCCAGCAGGGTCCTCAGTATTTGACCGAGCTTGCGCAGGCACAGACCGGAAGTAATTTGATCGGCAACCATGAAAAAGACGAGCTTTACGATGAAGCGGTCCGGGTGGTTCTTGAAACCCGACAGGCATCCGTTTCTGTTTTGCAAAGGCGCCTGCGGCTCGGATACGGCCGTGCCGCGCGCATTATCGATATGATGGAAGCCGAAGGAATCGTCGGCCCTCCGCAGGGTTCGAAGCCGCGCGAAATTCTCGTGGACAGAATGAGACAGCACGCCGAAGCGGCTATGCCGGAAAATGATCCCGAAACGGAAACAGAAGAACTTTAAACGCTTAGCCGGCGGCTTATGAGCGCGGTGTTCAATATGCTGTCCGTTGGAATTGTTTCACTCGGATGTCCGAAAGCGCTTGCCGACAGCGAAGTTATTCTCGGTTTTCTCGACCCCCGCCGGTTCAGAATCGTTCCCGCGACCGAGCCATGCGATATTGCCCTCATCAATACATGCGCGTTTATTCACGACGCGAAACAGGAATCCGTCCAGGAAATATTGAACCTGATTAACCTTAAACGGCAGGGAAACATCAAGGCATTGATTGTGATCGGCTGCCTGCCGCAGCGTTATCCGGAAGCGCTGCAGAAAGAATTTTCCGAGGTAGACGCGTTTTTGGGCACCGCAGATTACGAATCGATCGGCAGAATCGCCGAAGATATTCTTGCCGGAAAAAAAATAGTCCGAATCCCGAAACGCCCGGGTTTTGTTCCCTCCGCCAAAATGAAACGGC
>CAZFUU010000129.1:0-4866 GCA_964522565.1 uncultured bacterium
CTCCTTCGGCTGCGGGTTGTGAAACGCATGGGGAAAACGCCCGTCAAAAAAAGCATAGGTTCCTTCTTTAATCAAATGATCCGTGCCGTCAAAAAAAACCGTCAGCTTCCCGAGAATTGCCTGGGCAAAAATCATTCCGGAACTGCGAATCGAATGATGTTCCACCCGAACGCCGGCGCTGAGAATGACTTTACCAACAAAAAAATCGGGAATCAGGGGCGTATAAGAAACCACACGAAATCCTTGATGAGGAAATTCGACGGAATGAAGGCCTTTTTGGTTCCCAACCTGAAAAACGGTCTTGTCATCAGTCCGTTTTTCCGAGAAAAGAGACGCCATGGAAATTCCGAGCGCATGTGTTAACGCGTGAAGAGACCCGAGCGACGGATTTTTGATTCTTCCTTTTTCTATCGCATCAAGCGTGCGAGGGTTCATCCGCACCTCCCTTGCCAAATCGCACGCCCTCATCCGGATCATTTCGCGGCGGCGGCGAATCACCGCGCCCGGGGAAACCGCCTGCAAACCTTCATCCGACGGCTTGTGCCTAAACAGCGTTTCACTTTGAATCTGTGTCGTTTTTTTTGTCTTCATGATAGTTTAATCCTACACGGACTTTGATTCCTGCGCAAATTTTCGCCGCATCTTTTTTGGCATTTATCTATCCACAATAGATAAATCTATTGAGAATATACACCAAAGATGGACAGATAGCAAACGGGACGGGCTTTTTTACCTGTTATTAGGAGCGCCGAAAACAGAAACCGGAATCTGCGGGATAAGCTGAAATCAAGAAACCAGGAGTTCCTTGATGCGGTTGACAGCCGCGGAAATGTCGACAAGAACGGACTCGCCGGAGGCGCGAATTTTAATTTCGACCTGACGGTTTTTCAAATTGCGCTCTCCGACAACGAGATGGAAAGGGTTTCCAATCAGATCGGCATCGTTAAATTTGACTCCCGCCCGCTCATCACGGTCGTCATAAAGACAGGAAATACCGGCTTGAGCGAGTTGATCGTAAAGGTCATCGGCGGCGTTGCGCGTTCCATCGTGGCCGTGATTGACGGTGATCAGATGAACGTGAAACGGAGCCACCGAAACCGGCCACTTGATTCCTTTGGGGTCATGATGTTCTTCAATAATGGCGGCGAGAATCCGGTTCACACCGAGCCCGTAACAGCCCATCACAATCAATTTTTCACTTCCATCAGCCGCCCGGTAACGCGCGTTTAGTGCTTCGGTATACCGCGTTCCCAATTGAAACACATGGCCGACTTCCATCGCGGTGATTAGTTTTAATTCCGCGCCGCATTTCGGACAGCAATCCCCTTCTTCGACAAACCGGATGTCTCCGACGATATCGGCTTTGAAATCACGTCCATAATTGACATTCCGGTAATGCTTGTCTTTCCGGTTCGCTCCTGCCACGTAATCATTGCCCTGCAAAATATCCCCGTCCACCACAATTCTGACGTTCTTGAGGTCAAGCGGGCCCGAAAAACCGATCGGGGCGCCCGTGATTTGTTCAATCTCTTCGGGGCCGGCCATCCTGATAGAATTTGCGCCAAGCGCTTCAAGAAGCTTGCGTTCATGCACTTCCCTGTTCCCGAGAACGCACGCGGCCACGGGTTTTTCGTCCGCCAGATATAAGATGGTTTTAATCAATTGATGGGGCTGGATTTTAAATTTTTCGGTCAAATCCTGAATGGTTTTCAAATCGGGAGTGTCAAACAGTTCGGCGCGGCAGTCGGACGCTTCGACGGGTTTGGTTTCGATTTTTCGGGCCGCGATGTCCCGGCTGGTGGTCGTCTGGCAATGCGTGCAAACCGAAATCCGGTCCTCTCCGTATTTTGAACGCACCATGAATTCATGCGACACCTTCCCTCCCATGACCCCGGTGTCCGCCGAAACAATATCAAACTTCAGGCCCATTCGCGTCAGGATGTTTTGATACGCCTCATACATTTTGTCGTAACTTTGCCGGAGACCCGCCTCATCGGCGTCAAAACTGTAGGCGTCTTTCATGATGAATTCCTTTGTGCGGATCACGCCGAAACGCGGACGAAGCTCGTCGCGGAACTTGGTTTGAATTTGATAAAGAATTTTCGGAAGGTCGTGATGGCTTTTGAGGTAAGCCGCGGCTATCTCCGTGACAATTTCTTCGTGCGTCGGCCCCAGAACATATTCGGTTCCCGTCCTGTTTTTAAACGAGATCTTGTCCGCCCCTAACGTGTCGAAACGGCCGGTCTGTTTCCAGATTTCGGCGGGATGAAGGGCGGGCATCAAAAGCTCAACCGCTCCGGCACAGCGCAGTTCCTCCCGCATGATCTGACACACGCGCTCGAGGGCACGAAAACCAAGCGGCAAATAGGAGTAAACACCGGATGAGAGTTTGCGAATGTAGCCGGCTTTCAACATCAACTGATGGCTCGTCGCTTCGGCTTCTTTCGGCACTTCCCGCAAGGTCGGAATTAAAATTGTTTTCCAGCGCATTGAACAATCCCGGTCGGTTAAAAACCGAATAATCGTTTCAGTTTTTCCACTAATCCGATGTTGACCAAGTCATTATAAGAAAAAAACACCATTAAACCTATCAGAAAAAAGAGTCCCCAGCTGGTGATTCGTTCCTGCACTTTCATCGGCACCCGCACTCGCCCGACCCCTTCGAGGAGAAGAAAAAGCAAATGGCCCCCGTCAAGCGCGGGTATCGGCAAAAGATTCATGACGGCGAGCGAAACACTCAGCAGCGCCATAAACTGAATCAGCGCCGTGATTCCCATTTTGACGACACTGCCGGTCATGGAGACAATCCCGATAGGGCCGCTGATATTGTTAAGCGCCAGCTGTCCCGTCACGAGCCGCCAGACGGCCTCATAGGTCAGCCGGGTCAAATCAAGCATCGTCCGTCCCGCTTCCACCATTGCGGCTCCGAAACCCAGTTTTTCAATCTCAAACCGCTCCGGATCCGGTAAAATACCGATGCGGGCAACTCTCTTGGGCGAACCGAAAATATCACGACCCGGTTCGAGTTTGGGCGTGACGTGAATCATCCGGCGAGCGCCGTCACGCTCGACGGCAAAAACAAGCTCCGGCGTCTGGCTTTCCATAATCTTCCAGGTTAGGTCCTGCCAATCCTTGACCCGTTTGCCGTTCAGCTCAAGGATTCTGTCTCCGACGCGAAGCTCACTGGCCGCCGCAGGATATCCTTCCATCATTTTTCCAACTGTTGCCGTCATCAGCGGGCGGCCCTGCAGCATTACGCCCACAAAAAGCACATAGGCAAGCAAATAATTCATGGCCACGCCGGCCGTCACGATGAACATCCGCCTCCAGACGGTTGCGGCCAGATAATCGCCCGCCTGAAGCGTTTTTTGTTGTTCCTTCATTTCTTCTTCCGACTCGCCCTGCGGCTTGACAAATCCTCCGAACGGAATCAATGAAACAGAATATCTCGTTTCTTTGCCCTGCCAGGAAAAAAGTTCGGGGCCGAAACCGATTGAAAATTTTTCCACGCCGACACCCGACAGGCGGCAAGCCAGAAAATGACCCAGTTCATGGACAAAAATCAAAACTCCGAGAATGCCAACCGTTGCCAAAGCTGTTAACCACATAATGTTCTTGCCTCCTGGCGCGCCCACGCATCCGCCTCGAGAATCTGCTTCAACCCCGGATGCCCAACCACCCGATGGCGGCTCATACAGCGCGCGATAATCTCCGGAATTTTGGAAAATTTGATTAGATCGTTTAGAAAACACTCCACCGCAACTTCATTCGCGCCGTTTAAAACCGCCGGCATCGTCCCGCCCGCTTCTTTCGCCCGGTAGCCCAATTCAAGGCACGGAAACCGCTTTTTGTCGGGCAAGTAAAAACGCAGAGTCCGGATCTTCGCCAGATCCAGTTTCGGCAGTTGATTGATTCTCCGGCCGGGAAACGTCAGCGCATATTGAATGGGCAGGCGCATATCAGCCACCCCCATTTGAGCAATTTGTGAACCGTCCACCATTTCAATCAAGGCGTGTATCACGGCTTCCGGATGAATCAAAACGTCGAGTCGTTTTGTCGGAAACCCGAACAGATTCGACGCTTCAATCACTTCCAGCCCCTTATTCATTAACGTGGCGGAATCAATGGTAATTTTCGGGCCCATCTTCCATTTCGGATGGCTTAAAGCCAGCCGTTTGTTCACTTTTTGAAGGTCAATGTGTTTTTGGAAAAACGGGCCGCCCGACGACGTTAAAATCAGCCGGTGGACATCGCGAATATTCCTGCCGATGAGGCATTGCATCAGCCCCGAATGTTCGCTGTCAATGGGAATAATCCGCCCGCCGGATTTTTCAGCGAGCTTGACCAGAATTTCTCCCGCCATCACGAGGGGCTCTTTATTGGCGACGGCCGTGAATTTTCCGGCTCGAAGCGCTTCCCAAATCGGCCGCAGACCCGCGGCGCCGACCAGCGAAAAAATAACCCTGTCGGCCTGGGGCAGTGTGCTGACATGGATCAGGCCGCACTCTCCCGTAACCACTTTAATCTTGTACGGTTTTAACTGCCTTTCAAGTTCGAGCGCGTGCGCGGGATCGTAAAGACAAACAACTCGCGGCCGGAATTTTTTTGCCTGCTGAAACAACAGTTCGAAATTCCGGCAAGCCGCCAACGCGACGACTTGAAATTGTTTCGGATGATGTTCGACGACCCGAAGCGTGTTGATTCCGATAGAACCCGTCGAGCCGAGAATGGAAATCCTGATCATGGTCAGCGTTTCAGCAGCGAAACCCGGAGACAATCCACAAATAATAGTACAACACGGGAACCGCAAGCAAAAGGCAATCGAGCACGTCCAGAAAACCCCCCAGCCCCGGAATCATTCCGGAG
>CAZFUU010000130.1:0-4861 GCA_964522565.1 uncultured bacterium
CAAATCATCTTTTAAAATAATGGGCGTCTTTACTTCCAGGTATTCTTCGCGGGACTGCTCTTCCCGCCAATACCGCAAAAGCTTATTATACACCATCATCCCTTTCGGATGAGAAAAAGGCATCGCGGGAGATTCCTCGTGAAAACTGAACAGGTCAAGCTCACGGCCGAGCTTGCGATGATCGCGTTTCTTGGCCTCCTCGAGCCGGGTCAAATAAGCACGCAAGTCCTCTTCCGAATAAAACGACGTCCCGTAAATCCGCTGCAACATCGGATTGTTTTCGTTTCCCCGCCAGTACGCGCCGGCGACGTTCAAAACCTTGAACGCCTTGACTTCGTTCGTATTGTGGACATGTCCGCCCTGACACAAATCGATAAACGGCCCGTTTTGGTAAATCATGACACGTTCATCCGGAATACCGGCTAAAATTTCCAGTTTATACGGCTCATTGCGTTCGCGAAACAACGCTTCCGCCTCCTGGCGGCTGATTTCCTTTCCCGAAAATTCCTGTCCCGCGCGGATAATCTCATGGCATTTTTCTTCGATTATTTTCAGGTCTTCTTCGGTAAACGCGTGCGCCAGATCAAAATCATAATAAAATCCGTCGCGAATCGCCGGGCCGATTGCCAATTTAACTTCCGGGAAAAGCGCCTGCACGGCCTGGGCAAGAATATGGGCGGAACTGTGCCTGAGGCGCTCTAAATCAGATTGTTTGTTATTATTTTTTTTCGATGACATGCGAACGACCCGGCATGATTAAAAGGCAAGAAAAAACCTGCAACACTTCCGGCTTCTCCAAAAAGTGACAAGTCCTTCGGAATGATCCAATGCGGCAACCTCTAACTTATTTCTGTTCATATAGTTAGGAATTATAACCGCACAAACGGCATCACGCAAGCATTTTATGTTAAAACGAGAAAGCCGCGGAAAGATGCCAACTGCTTAAAATTGGAACATTTATTCTCAAGCGAACCGGAATAAAGCCGTTTAATAACTATCTGGAGCTTATCCGATTCAGCGCATGACGCGAGGACATTTCCAACGATGTTGAATTTGAACATGCTGCCGGCATATACCCAAAGGGAGAATAAGTTGCCATTTGTCATGAGAATTAAATTTCTACCGCTGTTGGTTGTCCTGATATTTTCCGGCTCGTCAGGTCACGCCGAATCGCAGCTTCCCGAACAGCAGGGTTATGTCAATGATTTCGCGGAAATGTTATCCCCCAAAACCCGGCATTCCCTGGAACAAATCCTGAGCAAAGTCGAAGATGAAACGAGCGACCAAATCCTGGTAGCGACATTCCCCGGTTATGGAGACGAGCCAATGGAATCATTCGGCGGCCGCCTCGCTCAGGAATGGAAAATCGGCCATAAAGACCATGGCAACGGCGCCGTCCTGATCATTTTTCAGAAAGAACTGCAGGCGTGGCTGGAAGCGGGTTCGGGCTTTGACGACAAACTGCCTCTTGCCTGGAGACGAAAATTCATCAGGGACATTATCGCGCCCTATTTCCGAACGGGAGAATTCGACCAAGGTTCCTACGCGGCTGTTACGGCCATCTTGCACCGCCTGCATCCGGAAATTGAGATTCCGCGATTCGATGAACATGGCCAGCCGGCGCTAAAAACATTCGGCGCTTTGATATTACTGTTAACTTTATTTCTTTTTGTCGCGGATTTGATTTTTTATATCCGGTACCGGCAGGACGCTTCCGCGGGCATTGCGGACAAAAGTTGCAGGCCCGTCGGCACATACGGATTTTCGGAGTGGTGGCTTCTCTACGGCATTTTGCCAAATCTCTGCGGCTATGTTTACTTTAATGTGTTGATCCGCTGGATCAATCCGTCTCATACCATTTCGGCAAAAGGCACGCAAGCGCCGCTGATTAATTTGGGAGCGGGGCGCGGCAGGTTTTGGGGAAGCGGAATTTCGGGCAAATGGTGAGCACATGATTCAAAAGGAACATCCGAGGTTTTTTTTCACGCACGACGAAATGGATCAAATTACCGAAGCGATCCGTTCGGTTGAAAAACAAACGACCGGACAAATTCATTTTTATCTAGAATGGCGCTGCCCGCTGACCGATCCACTCAGCCGGTCGATTCAGCTTTTCCATAAATTGAATCTTCACCGATCGCCCGACCGCAACACAGTATTCCTTTATTTTTGCACAAAATACAGGTTATTTGCTTTTTTGGCGGATCAGGGATTAAACGAGAAAATTTCTTACGACTTTTGGGTCGGACTCAAGGAAATCATGGAAATCCGCTTCAAAAACGGGCAATACCTCTCAGGCGCACTGATGGCCGTGGAGCAAATCGGAAACCGCCTCGTTCAGTTCTATCCCAAATCCTGATCAAAAAAATGGTGGGCAGTACAGGAGTCGAACCTGTGACCTCTACCATGTCAAGGTAGCGCTCTAACCAGCTGAGCTAACTGCCCCCAGAACCCAAATACCCCTTTAAAAACTCCCGCATTTTCCGAAGCGCCTGGCCGCGGTGAGACACCTGATGCTTCATTTCCGATGAAACTTGAGCGAATGTTTTACCAAAATCCGGATAAAAAAACAAGGGATCATATCCGAAGCCGCCTTCGCCGACGGGATGATCAGCGATAAATCCCCGAACAGCTGCCTCAACCACATGAATCATCTTATCGGGCAAAGCAAGTGCCGCGGCGCAATGATACGCGGCTGTCCTTTTCTCCCGGGGAACATTCCGAAGGCAGGCAAGGAGTTTTTCATTATTATCCGTATCGCTTTTACCGGGCCCGGCAAACCGGGCCGAATAGATTCCCGGCTCTCCCTTTAAATAATCCACACAAATTCCGGAATCTTCAGCCAATGTCAAACAGCCGGTTTGCCCCGCGTAGCCCATCGCTTTCTTGATCGCGTTTTCGGCAAACGTCATCCCGTCTTCTTCCACTTCCCGAAGGCCCGGGAAATCCCCCAACCCTTTTAACGCGACCGGAAAATCCGCCAGCAACTCCCTTAATTCCAGAAGTTTTTTCGCGTTATAAGACGCGACGACCAAGACGGGCGTTCCGCTCATTTCAACACGACCAGCGCTTTCTGACGCTCAACCATTTGTGCGACGCCGTTTTTCGCAAGAGCAAGCAGTTCATCCATTTGCTTCTTTGAAAAAGGCGCGTGCTCAGCCGTCCCCTGGACTTCGATAAATTCTCCGGAGCCGGTCATCACCACATTCATATCCACATCCGCGATGACGTCTTCCTTGTAACAAAGATCGACGACGGCTTCCCCGGAGCAGATTCCGACACTGACGGCCGCCACATAGTCGCGTAGCGGATTTTCTTTCAGCTTGCCGGAAATCCTCATTTTCCGAATCGCCTCCGCAAGCGCCACAAAACTGCCGGTAATACCCGCTGTCCGCGTCCCTCCGTCTCCCTGAATCACGTCACAATCGATGAAAATAGAGCGCTCGCCCAGTTTCGCCAGATCCACAACCGCGCGAAGCGACCGGCCGATCAGCCGCTGTATTTCGGAGGTCCTGCCCTTGATTTTTCCCCGCGACGCTTCCCGCTCAATCCGGTCGGAACAGGAGGCCGGCAGCATTCCGTATTCAGCCGTGATCCATCCTTTTCCCGTATTTCTAAGAAACGGCGGGACCTTTTCCTGAAGCGAAGCCGAGCAGACGACTTTGGTGTCGCCGATTTCGATGAGGCAGGAGCCCAGCGCGAATTTCAAAAATCCCTTTTTAATTTTAATGTTCCTGATCTCATCCCTCTTGCGTCCGTCGATACGAGTCATAAACCACCTTATTGTAAATTGAGAATTTTGTGAACGCGCGCGATAACGCGAACATCCTTTAACATATTCAACGCGATGTGTTGCAATTCAAACAGAAAGTGAGCAAGTTCTTCGGGTTTGACGCTTGTCGCGTGCCCGTCGGCCGGCTGGAGCACGAGTGGAATTCCGGGATTGATCCTGCGGATCACTTCGCAATGCTGACGGAATTCCTCCAGGTCAAGGGTTTCCGAAACCGTGATTTTAACAAAAATTTCCGGATGATGCGTGTCATGCCCGGCCGCTTTTTTCAGGAATTTCGCGTGCTCGACCAGCAGTCCCCGGCTGCGGGTGACCGAGCGCGGCTTCATATCCATCGCGATCACATCCAGCCACGGCAGAAGCGGTTCAATCGCGTCCGGCATTGCCCCGTTGGTTTCCAGATACACCCGGAAACCCGCGCGCCGGATTTGAGGAACAAGAACGCGTAAAAATCCCTGGCTCAAAAGGGGCTCTCCGCCCGTGATGCTGACATACGCGTGCGGGCCCCGTTCAGCTTCCGTATTTCTCAAAACCCCCAGAATGTCCGGAACCGTCATTTCCCGGGACGGCTTTCCGCGCTCATCACAGTAAACGCAATCAAGATCGCACCCGCTTAACCTGATAAACAGGTGACGCTCACCGACATGAATGCCTTCTCCCTGAATAGACGAAAAAATCTCGCAAACCTGGGCAGTCAGATCCTTTTTTTTCGACAACGCCTGCGCTCCCGGTGTCATTTCCGGCACCCTCCGCAAGTGGTCTTGCACGATTGGGCGGGGTCGGAAATTCCGGCTTCCTCAAATCCCCGCGCGCGCAAAAGACAGGAATCGCAACTTCCGCACGGCGTCTCACCGCCCCTGTAACACGACCACGTCCGGTGAATCGGGACGCCGAGTTCCATTCCGAGCCGGATAATATCCGCCTTTGTTTTTGAAATCAAAGGAACTTGAATCTTGATCGCCCGCCCCTCAACACCGGCTTTTGTCCCCACTCCGATCGCGCGGTTCATCGCGTCAAAAAAATCCGGCCGGCAATCGGGGTATCCGCTGTAATCGACGGCATTGGCGCCGA
>CAZFUU010000131.1:0-4777 GCA_964522565.1 uncultured bacterium
GAATGTCGCGCAAGGCGTTCCGGAAATGTTGGCGTTTTATGCTCCTTCCGCTCCCCTTCCGACCGAGTCCCAAGGCATGTGGACGCTCCGGGGGCTTGACTGTTCCGGGCTTTTGTATGAAGCGACAAACGGGTCTACGCCGCGGAACACATCGGAATTAATTCATTTTGGAAATCCCGTCCCTATTGCCGGGCTTTCGGCGGCTCAGATCGCTTCACAACTTCACCCCCTCGACCTGATTGTCTGGCGCGGCCATGTCATTATCGTCATCGACCAACATCGCACAATTGAAAGCTGCATCGGCTGTTCGGCATCCGGCGGCGTGACGGTCAGGGTTTTACAAGAAGTGCTGGAGGAAGTGATGAGTACGCGCACGCCCTTCAACCTCTATCCGCAAACAACCTCTGACAATGAAAAACCGTTTGTTGTGCGCAGGTGGTATTGAAACCCGATTGAACTGTTTGACATAGCCGGGCCAAATAGCGGAATTTGAAAACTTATATCTCAAGCCAGGACATCAACTGATCGCCTGTTGTGGGAGACGACCCGGCCCCTGCCAGCGCCTTATCATAATGAATGTCGCCGTTTCCGCTGACGGTAATCGAATTCCCGACGACAGCTCCCAACAGTTTGCCATTGCCTGAAATTTGAACCGACGAATCGGGAGCGACAATCGCTCCGTAAAAGGCGCCGTTTCCGGTAAGAGAAACCGTTCGGCTTCCCTCAACATAAATTTTCAGGTTCGGAGGCAGGTTTGACGCCGTTCCAAATCCATTTCCAGAAATACTGACATTCCCGGTTACATAAACTTCGGCGGAGCCCGTAAAAACAACTTTACCGTTTCCGGTTATGCTTAAAGAAGTAAAGCGATATGTCCCGCCCGCCAGCGTCTGGACTGTGTTGCCGCTCACATTCAAAGCGCCTGAAGCAACCGCGTGGCCCGGAATGACCACAGGAGGAATCACGGTGGCTCGCGCCGCTGATGAACGAGTTCCCGTAATATCGGCATTCCCGGATGTCCGGATGGCATCATGCACCGCCTCGGGCCCGACGGTCGCATTCCCTTTGATACGCACATTTCCCGATAAAGTAATCGCCCCCGAACCTGCCGCGTTCGTTCCGATATGTCCTTCATCGGTCGCTGTCGTCGAATGATAGGGGCCTTCGCTGGAATCATAGGCGTTAATGGAGGCATTGCCGCTCATCGTAATTGCGTCGCGCGAAAAAAGCGCCATATTGAACATGGAAGGCGGCGAGAGGTCAATATAAGCCTGGACTGTCCTCTGCTGTGCCGCCACATCATTTGAATTAACCTCTCCGGTGGCTTCGATCAAATACACGTTGTTCCCCGCCGAAGCAACAGCAGAATAATAAATCCCGCTTGCCCTGTCGTTGGAAACAGCGGTTGCCGGAAGCTGGGAATAGCTGTGGTCAACCCGAAGCGCGGAGATGGTCTGGTCCAGGGCGCCTTCCGCCCAGTGAAACGCGGCCATTCTGTTTTCGAAATCACGGGATGAGGCAATTTCCACCCGGCAATAAGCAAGCACGGCTGCGGATAAAATGGTAATCGTCGCGATAAAGGAAAGCACCACAATCAACAAAAACCCTTTTTCCTTCCGCTGCGATTTCCTTAATAAGCGACCATGGACTTTTCTCATATCAGTTCCTCAATTCCACCGTATTTTCCAGATCAAAGGAAATCAAACGCCCCGAAACCGTTGCCTTTTCCGAACTCAACGAAATTGTAAGCGTTGCCGGATTGCTGTTCAGGACAAATCCGACCGCCGTTATATCATTTGCCAGAACGGTTGTTTCATTTGTCGCGGTATCTATCCTCAATAATTGATTGCCGTTTAAACCTCCTCTTTGGTATCGAATCGGGCTTGACCACGTTGAAACCCGGCCCGTCAACGCATCAATGGCGGCCGGCACCTTGAATTCGAGCGTGCCCTGCTGGGAAAGGTCAAGATGAGACGCTGTGGAACTTCGCAATTCCCGCGCCATTTTTTCCGCCGCGACACGCGCCTCATATGACATCCTCGATTGAATAAAAATATGATTCCAGCTTTCCATTCCGCGGTGAAACGCAAAAAACGCGACCGACATGATGACCAAAAGGACTACCGTTCCAAGCGTCATTTCAACCAGCGTATACCCTTGTTTGTCTCCGAAAATTTTCATCGCTTTGTCACCTGTGTTTGTAAAATCCGCGTCATTGTCCGGCCCCGGCTTTCCCAGTTTACCGTCACGGTTAACGCCAAAGGGTCTGCGTTAACGTCCGCGTAACCGACCGTCACCTGCTCTCCGGGCAAAGAATTAAAACCCGAGACCGTTTGGCCGGCGGGATAGGCCGCAACCACCGCATCCAGCCCGTTTTTGCTGATATTGCGGGCGCGTTCAATCACGGTATTGGCATCCTGCACCGCAATAACCGACTGACGGGCCGTTTCAGTCAGGCCAAAAACATAAACATTCAATCCGATAATTGAAAGCAGGACGGGAAGCACAATCCCTGTCGCGAAAAGCAATTCGACAAGCGTAAAACCGCGTTTTGCATTCATCTCAATCTCCCGAGAAAAGGTTAACATATGAAAAAAACCGGAGCAAGGCCGCCTCTTTTTTATAATCAATCGCCACCACTTAATTATTTTTTTTACAAAGCCAAATACCGCAAAATAGCGCCTCAAAACAACAAATCAAACCTCTCGGCGAATTTTCAGGAAGCACGGGCGCGGGATTCGGCCTCGCGCATCAAGGCAACCGGATCAAACGCCGCGACATCATCAGCCGTCATGGCCAGATAGACCACATTCGTCCTCGTAAACGTGTAGCCGAGCCGAAAAGGAGCGCAAAAATTATCCTCGACTATATCCAGGCCGGCTTTCCGGTCAGCCGGATAAAAAATTTTTTTATAGAACTGCGCCGAACGATCAACGATCGCGGCGTTATGTTGAAAATACAACCGGCCGGCCGGCGTTTTGGCGCGCACGGCCACCTGCCCGCCGCCGTTAACTTTCTTGGACAACGCGAGGTCAAATATTTTCTCCTCCCGTAACGGAAGCATCGGACGAAGCTCCAGTCGCACGCCGTCCGGATTTCCTTCCAGAATCTGGTAACGCAGGAAAACCGCCGGCTGTTCCGGCGGAAGCATCAGGGTCTTGGATATCAAAACGTCTTCCACACGGTAAACCCACGTCAAAAGCGGGGATAAAATAACCTGATCCAGATTCAAATAGCCGTCGGGATAAACCGAACCGTCATACAGATGGGTGGATAACGGATACGCGCTGTCGCCGACGAGCACTTGTTCGTCCACGTTCTTCACACGCAAGTTGCCTCCGCCGGTATGATCCTGATTGGCCGGGATAAACAGCCCGTGCGCGCTCCGGGTAGGAATGCCCAATATGGACATCGCGGCTGAACAGCCGGCCGGATTCTGGAGCGCCCATTCGCGGTCAAGCGCTTCTTCGAAATTCCGTGTTAAACTGAAGTCAAACGTAATCGCGTTCAATTCGTTCTCGCTTGTTTGATAACAGAAGAATAACCTCTAACCCCCGCCGAAGCAAATCAGCCGCCAAAACAGAATGAATTTCTAAACAGATTAAAAAAGAAGCTTTCCGAAACGTCATCGCGAGGAGCAAATCGACGACGCGGTCTCACGGATTGCTTCGCCTTTGGCCCGCCTACCTGCCCGCTTCTCAGCGAGGCGAGCCGGCAAGGCAGGCAATGACAGCGGCTAAACAACTTAAAAAAAGCCCTTGGAGAATTCATTTTTCGCTTGGACTCCCGGGAAATTGGTGACAAAATAGATTCAACAAGGAGCGGAAAATGACACCGATTGAGGCGCTGGAGCTCGCACTCCAAAAAGAACAGCAGGCGATCGACATTTACGGAAAAATGGCGAATGAGCACCCGGCAATCAAGGAATTGCTGCTCGAGTTGCAGGGCGAGGAATTTAAACACCGGCGGCTGATCGAGAAGAAAATCGAAGAATTACGGGCATACTGATCCGGGAAAGGAGCCGTCATGAAAAAATCCGGCCGGCAGGTCAAAATCGCATTGTTCGACACAAAACCCTACGACGCCGAATCCTTCGAAACGCTGAATAAAAAATACCGGTTCTCGATCACTTTTTTTGACGAGCGCCTGACTGTCAAAACCGCTTCTCTAGCCAAGGGGTTCGACGCCGTCTGCGCCTTTGTCAATGACACGATATCGGCCGATGTCGTCAAACTCCTCGTCAAAAATAAAATCCGCCTGATCGCCCTCCGCGCCGCCGGTTACAACAACGTCGACCTGAAAGCCGTTTACGGAAAAATCCACGTCGTCCGGGTGCCCGCCTATTCTCCTCACGCGGTCGCCGAGCACGCGGTAGCGCTGATGCTGTCGCTTAACCGGAAAATTCACAAGGCGTATTGCCGGACCCGGGAAAGCAATTTCAGCATTCAGGGGCTTCTCGGATTTGATATGTACGGAAAAACGGCCGGAATCGTCGGCACGGGAAAAATCGGAAAAGTCGCGATTGATATCCTGGCGGGGTTCGGAATGAAAGTGCTCGCCTACGATCTTTTCCCGGATGAAAAATATGCCGCGCAAAAAAAATTCGAGTACGTCGACTTGCCCACCCTGTTCAAACAATCGGACATTCTTTCCCTTCACTGTCCCCTGACCCGTGAAACCAACCACATGATCAACGACCGCTCCATCCGGCAAATGAAACGGGGCGTGATGATCATTAACACGGGACGCGGCCTCCTCATTGACTCCAAGGCGCTCA
>CAZFUU010000132.1:0-4750 GCA_964522565.1 uncultured bacterium
CACATCAATATCGCGGGATGATTCTTAAATGCATCAATTACTTGCGGAATATTCTCAACATTATCCGATCCGTCTTCGTCAACAGTCATGATGACCATGATGCCGTTGCGGTAGCAATAATCGAGAACGGCCATGGATGTATTAATCGTGGCCGGATCCGTTCCGGGATCAAGGAAAACATAAACCGTGTTGGCATTCATCTCTCTAAGAAGCCGAATATCGGGACGGTACCAGTTTCCGAATTCTGCCCTGCGGTTGAAATACGCTGATGTCGTTCCGATTCCGGCCGGCGCCCACGCCGCGCCCCTGATGACGTAGGGGCGGGCAATGTCAAGGTCTCCGTTTGCAAGGCGGCGTTGAACCATAAGCCGGTAACCGTCCGTCGTCACAATGGCTGGCTGTTCCGGAACAGGCGTCGCATTTTCCGTCTCCATGAAGATGTCGACATTTTGAATGCCACCGTTCGAAGTCACCGTTAGTGCCTGGTGATAATCAGGAAGCGTTAAATTGCTTCTATCGACCGTGACGGTGACCGTGTCGGTTTCTGTCGTAGTCGTTCCACTTGCCGGTAAAACATTCGCCCAGCCGGCGCTTTTCGTTACGGTCCACGAGAGCGTGCCGTTGCCGCTGTTGGTAATGTTAAATGAAAGCACCGTCAGATCACTGCCGAACCCCAGCGCACGCGGACTGACGTGAAGAGCCGGCTGTTCGGCAGTCGTCATTTCAAAGCTGCAATCGTCGAAGTTGGCAACGCTCTGCCCGGATGCGCCGTTAGGTTTTTCAAGATATAACCGGTATCGGACATAGGCGGTCTCTGCCGGCAACGGATCCGTCTGAACGGTTAATTGCTGCCACCCGCTGTTGGCGGCTGTAATCGCGGAGCTGTCAACGGTCGATATCGCGACGAAAGAAGAATTTAAAAATGTCAGTCGAACAAGCGCTTTGCTCCCGCTCACCCACGAAGATTGTGATCTCACCCAGGCGCTGGCGGTAACGACTTTTCCAGGCGTCGCGGCAATATCCTGATATTGCCCTGACCACCAATCAGAGCCGGCGTTACCGGTATATTCCCACAATCCCGCGTCGCCAGTGCGCGCGGCTGTTAACGTGCAAAGAGCGCCGGCCTCCCCCAGCCAAGCGGGTTTCCAGTGTCCGGAACTCGGAAACGTTCCGTTGGGATTGCTCAATTCAAATCCGGGGTCGTTGATTAAATTCGCGGCCTGTGCCCTCTGGGCGCCAATCATCAAGGAAAAAATCGCGAAAAACACGGAGATAAAACACGCGCAATTTTTTTTCATATCTTTCACAGCTCCTTTATCGTGAGAGCGTATCCTGTTTTTTTCTGAAATGAGGCGGGCTCCTGTTTTTTCATATTTTCATTTCTCATTCCACCGGCTTATTCAACCGGACCTAATTCCCTCTCGCTTCCAATACAAAACAATGGTGTCATCATACAACTCCATCCCGCGGAAAGGAATCCCAAACCTTATGGCAAAAAAAACCCGGGGACGGTTCTCGCCAAGCGATAACCGGGCGTAGGATTATGCCAGAACCATCCGGGGTCTTTTTAGAAATATAAAATTTACGCCAGTTTAGCCCGGTGGGTCAAAATATTTGCCCAAGTCAACATGGATTCCGCCCAATCCGCATCCATTCGGGCATCCTTGGACAATACAGTGAAATCTTTTTTGAACCATTCATAGGTGGGAATAAAACGATCTGATTTGGGAGCATGATCAAGCGCCTTCACATACTCCTCAGTTTCAGACAAAAACTGATCCAACCTTGCCTTTCTGCCTTCCATCGCCCAGCGACATAAGCGCCCTAAATTAACGGCAATATTCAAGGTTATTTCTTTGGCATCCATATTCAATCCCTGCCTACCGTCAGGCAGGCTGCAACAGCGACCGGGTGATTTTTTCTACTTGTTTACGGATATCTTCATCCAGGATTTCCCGGCTTCTGTTTTGCACCGGCCTTAAATTGATCATGGAATCAAAATCCATTTCATTGGTTTCCAAATCCAAACCGGCGCCCCATAAATCTTCCTGCTTGCTCCCATCTTTGAGCAGCATTTGCTCTCCATCCACATGCTTCTCGCCGCCCGCAGATAAAATCTTCCGCCGCACATCCACAACAACCTTAATGTAACCCTTTAATTCTTCCGCAACTTTATTGCGCGTTTCCTGATCAATTTTTAAACGGATGATTAATAACATATTCTGCTCAAACATTTAACCTTATTGCCACCTAACTCTATTTTGCCTCTGCCCCCGTTGTTGGGGATGATCCTTCAATATGCCTGAAAGTGTAAACTATGTACTCAGAAAGAACTGTAAAGTATGTGACCGGAATATACCAAATGGGGTGAGCGACGGCCGAAACCCTAATGCTTTCGGCATTCCGCTCGGCCTTGACGGCCACCGCTTCAGGTTCCCCGTCGCTCATCCTTGGGCGAGCTTTTCGCCGCCCCATTTTGAGCGAAAGCGATAAATGGGGTGAGCGACGGGAATTGAACCCGCAACCCCAAGATCCACAATCTTGTGCTCTAACCAGATTGAGCTACGCTCACCATGAAAAATATCTTGTTCGCTTTACACCGCTCCGGACTTCGTCCGTCGAGTGCTGTCGGGGAGATTTTGTCATCTCCTCCGAACGCGCGCTCACCATGAAAAATATCTTGTTCGCTTTACACCGCTCCGGACTTCGTCCGTCGAGTGCTGTCGGGGAGATTTTGTCATCTCCTCCGAACGCGCTCACCATGAAAAATATCAATGAACGCGTAGTGAAATCGCGTTGCCATCGCGGATGGCAATACACTTCGACTACGGTTTCGGAGAACACATTCGATTTCGCGTGTGCGGTAGAATACCAGAAAAAAGCGGTTCAGGCAAAAAGAAACTCTATTGCTCTATCGCTGTCGCAATTCCCAGGCCGCCTAAGCGCCGCATCCCTCCAGACAAAAAACCTGAATGCCTCACTTCATCTATTGAGAAGTCCGGCATGAGTGACAACAAGAACCGGCGCGCTTGTCTTCCGGGACAAAAAAGAGCGGAAAGACGATGTCGCTGAAACAGCATGGAATCCACACCGCCAGAAACAAAAATATAAATATTCCAATATACGAGACGTCGTGCCCGTGCCCCGCTGCCATCATCATATGAAACAACGACGCCCATGTGCTGACCAGGACATGGCCGGCGTGCGGGCATTTAGTGACCGGCATTTTATAGGCAATTACAATCGAAGCAAAAACCAGCGGATTAATCAACCACCACTTCTCGATAAATCCGATATGCGCGTGCGCGTGCGGCATGCCCAGCAAGAGCTCGCCCCAGAATGGAATCAGCGAATCACTCAACGTCCCGATGCCGACACCGCCGACGTAACCGATGGCGAGCACTTTTAAAAATAATTTTGAGCCCGGTTGATCAGAACAATACCTCCTGTAAAGCCCGGCCGTCACAACCGCGCTCAAGCAAACATGTAAAGGATGAAAGACATAAAAAAGATGGTGCGCGGCTTCATGAGACAGATTCCTGAACAGGACCATCAGGATAATACCCGATGAAGCCCCCAATAAAGTAAACGGTGCGTGCGCTTTGAGTTCGCGCAGGATTTTAAAAAACACCTACAGAACCTCCTTCTGCTTCCTTTGTTTCAACAGCAACTCCTCGATTTTTGCGGCCAACTCCTCCCATTCGAACGGCTTCGGAATATACGCGTCGGCGGGAACTTCCACGTTCATTTGCATCCGTTCTTCGATAAAAGCGCTCAACATGATCACGGGAATGTGTTTCAGCTTGTCATTGCTTTTCATGATACGGACGACGACATTTCCGGTCATGGCCGGCATCACCAGATCCGATATCACCAGGTCCGGAATTGTCTTTCTTGCTTTCTCCAGGCCTTCCACGCCGTCTTTTGCGACATCAACGGCGTAGCCGCTCCGCTTGAGCCGGGCTGTCAGAAGGTTCCGCATCTCCTCCTGGTCTTCTATCAGTAAAATTTTCTTGCCCCGATTGAGTTCATTGAGATTGTCTTGTAATTTTTCCACGGCTTTCGGCAATCCTTTCCGCATATTCGCGACGAATTCCAGGTACAATTTCAAACGGTTATAAATTTCATCGCTCATATCCTTTTACCCTCAAAAGTATCGTCCATCAGGCAAATTTGCTTCAAGCATAAAAAAAATACCTCCGACTGACAAAACAGCCAATCGGCGCAGCGTCACCGTTTTCGGTAAAAAACAGAAAAGATTTTCGAAATCACTTTCCCGTCGTCAATCCTGAGCAACAGTCCGGACACTCCGTACGCGAATATCCCGCAGGCGATGATTCCCGATAACGTAACGGCTTTCTCTATCAAGGATGCTTCCAGCCGCGCCCCAAAGATGCTTAACATCAGGGCGCAAACACCGGCCATGATCCCGGAGGCGGCCGCAATTTTCACAAAATTACGGACAAACGGCGCCCAAGGCACATCCCCGTGCTTCTGTCTGAAACGGTTCAAAAGCAAAACAAAACTGATCGCGCCGGCAATTGACGTCGCCAGCGCGATGCCCCCCTGCTGGAGGGGCTGCATCAGAATAAAATTAAGAACCGCGTTTGACACCAGGGCGATAACCGCAATTTTCACGGGGGTCTTTGTGTCCTGCACGGAATGAAATGCCGAGACAACCACCCGGTGGGCGGAAATAAAAAAAAGCCCCAGCGCGTAAAAACCAAGCGCAAACGCGGTCCTTTCGGTA
>CAZFUU010000133.1:0-3059 GCA_964522565.1 uncultured bacterium
CTGGGTAGGCTTCGTTTTGAGTTCACCCGCCGCCCGGATAAAAGGAATCAGCGTCACATGGATGGAAAGAATATTTTCACGCCCGGCCTCATGCCTGAACTGCCTGACGGCTTCTAAAAACGGCAATGACTCAATGTCGCCGACTGTCCCGCCGATCTCGGTGATCACGACATCACAGCGTTTTCCGCGGGAAACCGCGCGAATCCTTTCCTTGATTTCATTCGTAATATGAGGCACCACCTGCACCGTCCCGCCCAGATAATCCCCCCGGCGCTCCTTGGCAATCACGGTGAAATAGATTTGGCCGGACGTCACATTGCTCAACTTGCTCGTCGGAGTGCTTGTGTATCTCTCGTAATGCCCTAAATCGAGGTCGGTTTCCGCGCCGTCATCCGTGACGTAAACTTCGCCGTGCTGATACGGATTCATCGTGCCCGGATCGATATTGATATACGGATCCAGCTTCTGCATTGCTACCTTCAGCCCTTTGGCCTCAAGAATTTTCCCGATCGACGCCGACGCGATTCCTTTTCCGAGCGAGGACACAACGCCGCCGGTAATAAAAATATGCTTAGGCATTGTGCGCTCCGGCTCGTTTTGTCATAAATGTTTCCACACGTTCCAAATCTTCAGCGGTATCAATTCCGACCGAATCATGAGTTGTTTCAACCACTTTGATGCAAATGCCGTTTTCAAGAGCTTTTAATTGTTCCAGGCGTTCCCGGTTTTCCAAATCGGACCCCGCTAATGACGAAAACTTTAGCAGGAAATCGCGGCGGTATCCATAAATTCCAAGGTGTTTCAGAAAATCCGACCGTTTTCCGTCCCGGTCGTGAGGAATTGGCGAGCGTGAAAAATAAAGCGCCCGGCCGGTCACATCTTTTGTGAGTTTAACCACATTCGGATTTCGGAATTCGTTCGGATCGTCTTTTTTCACGCAAGCCGTGGACATCTGGCAGGCCGGATCTTCACGCAAGGCCCTGACCACCTGGTCAACCACCTCTCCCGGCATTAACGGCTCGTCCGCCTGCAAATTGACAATCGCCTCACATGACAAACCGGCCGCGACTTCGGCTATCCGTTCCGTGCCGCTTTGATGATCCGGACGGGTCATCAGCGCCTCGCCGCCGAAATTGCGGACACAGGATATCAGCGATTCGTCATCGCAGGCCACAATCACTCTTGAAACCAGCCGTGCCTGTTTGGCGTGCTCATAAACCCACTGCAAAATAGGTTTTCCGGCAATCGTCCTGAGAAGTTTTCGCGGCAAACGCGTTGAACCCAGACGGGCGGGAATCACACAGACGGCGTCAAATTGATCAGACATGCCGGCCCGTCCGTTTTCTTCTCTGAGCATGTTTTCGGGCGCCCGCCGGAAAAGACGCGATCAACTCTTCCGGTGTCAGCGTGGCCGTTCCGATTTTCCCTACTACAACACCGGCCGCGTAATTGGAAATAACGGCGGCTTCCCGCATGGAAGCGCCCGCCGCCAAAGCCATCGAAAAAACGGCGATTACGGTATCGCCCGCGCCGGAGACATCGTAAACTTCCTTCGCGGCCGTCGGAATTTTCGTGACAGGCCCGTTGCGTTCAAAGACCATCATTCCGTCCTCACCCATCGTCACAAGAACCGCTTCGGACTCAAATCGATCGAGAAGCGAACGCCCCACATCAAGCAAATCAACCGGTTTTCCGGATTCCGACCGTCCGTATGCCGCAAACGCCTCTTTCCGGTTGGGCGTCAGGCAAGTCACTCCCTTGTAATAATCAAAATGTTTTTCCTTGGGATCGACAAGGACCGGTTTTTTCACTTTCTTTGCTTCACGCACCACCATCGTCAACAAATCCGAAGTAATCATCCCTTTTCCGTAATCTTCGATGATGACGGCGTCTACCTTCGGAATCGCCTGTTTGACAAATTCCAGGACTTTTTTGCTGTCTTCTTTTTTCATCTCCTGAACATCTTCCCGGTCAAATCGCACCACCTGCTGTGAATGCGCAATCACCCGGGTCTTCAAGGTGGTCCGGCGGCCGGAGTCATAAATCACACCTCCTGTTTCGATCCCCTGACGGCGCATCTCCTTGGCCAACATCCTGCCCCATAAGTCGCGTCCCACAATCCCGCAAGGAACTGCCTGACTTTTTAATGTCCGGATATTGTGGGCCACATTCAATGCGCCTCCGGGCATAAAGGTTTCACGGTTGACACTGACGACGGGTACGGGCGCTTCGGGCGAAATTCGGTCGACGGATCCCCAAACAAACTCATCAAGAATAAAATCACCGATCACAAGGACTCTTATTTTCGGGAAATTCTTGACAATTTTGACGAGTTTGGAATAAGTGCAGAACTCCGGAAGTTTGGAAACAACCTGGGTGTCTTTTTTGAACATGATCTCGCCTTATCCTGTTGAAAGGTAATTACTTACAAACGATCGATGCGCCAAACGGCTGCATCGGTAATTCACAATAAAATAAGGAGTTTATCACCCTGAAATGGGGATGTCAATGTCGGCAAAAGGCAAATTTTAAGTGGCGTTATGCCTGTTTTTTCATTAACAAGGACCTGTTCCCCGGAAGTGATGAAGGCAATGCAAGGCAAAATCGTCATCCGGGCTGATCGTGACCGGCTAAAAATAACCCTCACGACTCCTTTTGAAATCGCCATTGGTCAGATAACGCTTTTCAGACCATAAAAGGTGAGTTATGATGTCAATTCAAAGTATACCTTATGAAAATCAGAAACTGTTACACAAACAATCGGCTCTCTTTTTCGTTCGAGTTTTTTCCGCCTAAAAGCGACGCGGGGGAAACCGGGCTTTTCGACGCCATCAGGGAACTCAAGGATCTATCCCCCGCTTTTGTTTCGGTCACTTACGGCGCCATGGGCAACACGCGCAACAATACCATCGGCATCGTCGAGAAAATCAAAACAGACATCGGCCTTGAAAGCGCGGCTCATTTAACCTGCATTGCTCATTCCAAACCCCAGATTGAAACCATCCTGGAAGATTTGAATCGCAAAGGGATCGAAAATCTCGTGGCGCTTCGGGGCGACA
>CAZFUU010000133.1:3069-4713 GCA_964522565.1 uncultured bacterium
TTGCGAAATGCCGTGCGGCGGTTTTCGTTATGCCCGGGAACTGGTGCAATACATCCGGAAGCATCCCAAATTCGGGAGTTTTTTTTCTCTAGCCGTCGCAGGTTATCCGGAAACACACCCGGAATGCCCGGATCCCGCAAAAGATCTGCGGCATCTAAAGGAGAAAATTGACGCGGGCGCGGACGTCGTTTTGACCCAGCTTTTTTTCAACAATTCGGCATATTTCAGATTTCTGGACCGTTGCCGCGCGGCCGGAATCCGGATTCCGATTGTTCCCGGAATCATGCCGGTCAGCAACGGTTCGCAAATTACAAAATTCACGACGCTTTGCGGGGCCTCACTGCCCGGTGAAATCCGTAATGCCATCGAACGATACGGTCCGGACAACGCGTCAGTGGAATCCTTCGGAATCGATTACGGAATCAAACAATGTCAGGAGCTCATTGCCGGGGGTGTTCCGGGCATTCACTTTTATACGTTAAACAAATCGCGATCCACACGCGAAATCTTCCGGAATTTGCACTTTTAATTTCCAAATAAAAACCCCGTTGAACGGTCCCGCTCTTCTTCACGCGGATCGTTCAACGGGGTTTTTCTGTTTAAACAGCCGGAAATTATCCGGCCATATCTGTTATCGGCCGAAAAGCCCTCCGATCCAGCCGGTCAATCTGCTCCAAAGCGTTACTTTTTTTACGGAACGCTTCAGCATAGGCCTGCCCCGCGAGTCACGACGGCCCCCTCTTCCGAAACCGGAACGCCCCCCAAAGCCGCGGTCGCCGCCGGCGCGTTTGGGGTTTGACTCAGCGACGATCAACGGCCTGCCGAGCAATTCCGCGCCGTTATACATGATCGCGTTTTGAGCGGCCTCGAGATCCGCCATTTGAATAAAGCCGTACCCTTTTGGACGGCCGCTCCGGTGATTCCGGATGATCGAAACCTGCTCCACCTGTCCCGCCTTGGAAAAAAACTGCTTCAACTCCTCTTCTGTTATCTTGAAATTGAGATTACCTACAAATAATCGTGTTTGCATAGTTACTTATACCTTTACCTTCCTTTTTCATGTTCGTCAAAATCCAGTCATATCGTCAAATCGATTTGTTGACTCAATTGAATATCCGCTACTCCTCCTTCAATTTGATGATCATTAAATACCCGCGCTATCAAATATTCTTCCGGCGTTGGAATGAATCCCCATGGATCACCCGAGAAAAACACCGGAACGGTCTTTGCGTCGCGCCTGGAAGGATAAACACGGGTTTGTTTTCAGCTGCAGATAAAATGCGTCACTCATTTTTCGAATACTTCACCGCATGACCCAACATGCGATATTGCAATCATGACACTTTCCGCGCCAACAAAACATCACCCACGTGTCAGGATAATTTAGACCCCGTATCATCATCCGCGGTTTTGCTTTCTACGGCTTCAAGATGTCGCGGCATTTGTTCGATCGGCTCAACGGCAGGAATCTCGTCCGCTCCTGTCACGCCAAGCTCTTTAAATTTCCGAATGCCCGGCAAAACCCTTCCTTCCAAGGACCCAACGGCCCGGTTAAAGTTAACGATACTTTGTTCCAAAGAACTGCGTGTTTTGACCAAATACGCCAAGAAGGTCGCGAAGCGGTCATACACCTGCTTTCCGATA
>CAZFUU010000134.1:0-4680 GCA_964522565.1 uncultured bacterium
GCTACACCTCCTCGCAATGACGTCATTGCGAGCGAAGCGAAGCAAGCCCGGTTCACAGAAAAGCCGTTTACGTCTGCGTAAATTATATTTGCGAAAAAGAGGGGAGTAATTCGTTCGCGAGAGGCGGCCAGGATTAAAAGCGCAGGGATTCGCTTTCCCGTTCGCGGCCGCCTGCGATTCCGCGTTTTGAATTTTTGATGAATTCGACAAGGTGTTTGACTTCGGGCGTCGATCGCATTTTTTCAATTTCCAGCAGCGCGTTCGTGGTATTCATCTCTGAACGGTAAAGGATTCTGTAGGCCTCTTTGATTTCTTCACGCGCCTTCTCCGGAATTCCGGCCCGCCGGATTCCGACAAGATTAATTCCGTGAACAATGGCGCCTCTGCCGCCGCACATCATGAAGGGAGGAATATCCCGGTTGATTGCTGACAGCGCGCTCACCATCGCGAGGCGCCCGATACGGCTAAATTGGTGGTAAACCGTCATGCCCGATAAAAACGCCTGGTCTTCGACAATGCAGTAGCCGGCAAGGCCGACGCCGTTTACCATAATGACCTTGTTGCCGACTTCACAATTGTGTGCAATGTGGACATTGACCATCAGGTAGTTTTCGTCGCCGATGACCGTATCCGTATTTTCTTTGGTTCCCCTGTGGATGGTGACATATTCCCGGATGACGTTACGGTTTCCGATCTTTGTGCCGCTTGAAGCGCCCTGATAGGCGAGATCCTGCGGTTCATGGCCGATGACCGCGCCCATGTGGATTTGATTGCCGTCGCCGATTTTTGTGCCCCGGCAAATATAAGCGCCCTGCCAAAATTTATTATTTGAACCGATGACGACTCCGTCTTCGATCGTGACGTTCGGCCCGATCTCATTATCGCTGCCGATGGCCGCGCTTTTTCCGATGATTGCAGAAGGGTGAATTTTCATATCGTGAAATTCTATCATAAAAAAAGAAAAATCCGCAAATTTTTGTCTAGCGAAGTCAACTCCGGAATTTGTATATTTCCGCTCTTATCGAGCCACTGGTTTTAATGCTGAATTTGCTGGCTCGCCCCCGAGGAGCCATTCGTTTGACTCGCCCTTTTATCGCTGATAGAATGTCCACCGGTAAACATATGAACAAGCACGCATCTGACCCTATTCAGGTTTTTGAGAGGGGAGCGGTAGATCTCATTTCCAGAGACGCTCTCATCGAAAAGCTGAACAAAAAAAAATCGCTTCGAATCAAGTACGGCGCCGACCCTTCAGCGCCCGATCTTCATTTGGGCCACACGGTTCCCTTGCGGAAACTCAAACAACTTCAGGACGCCGGACATCATATTATTTTTCTGATTGGGGACTTTACCGCCCGGATTGGCGACCCGAGCGGCCGGGCGGTGACGCGGCCCGCGTTAAGCCCGGACGAAATAAGGGAAAACGCCAAAACCTACCAGGATCAGGTGTTCCGGATCCTTGACCGCGGCAAGACGGAGGTGCGTTACAATTCGGAATGGCTTGACCGGTTCCGCCCGGATGATTTTCTCAAGCTGGCGGCTCAATATACGGTCGCGAGGATTCTGGAACGCGACGATTTTTCAAAGCGGTATCAAAGCGGTCAGCCGATTACGATTCTGGAATTTTTATATCCGCTGTTGCAAGGTTATGATTCGGTGGCGCTTGGCGCGGATGTGGAAGTCGGCGGAACGGATCAAAAATTCAATTTGCTTGTCGGCCGGGAATTGCAGCGCACAAGCGGCCAGGAACCGCAGGTGGTTTTGACGCTGCCGATTATCGAAGGGACGGACGGCAAGGACAAAATGTCCAAATCACTCGGGAACCATATTTCCATTCAGGATTCGGCCGAGGACATGTTCGGGAAAATCATGTCGATTCCGGACGAATTAATGCCGCGTTATTTCAGGTATTTGACTGATGCGTCGGAAGCAGAATCGCAGGAGTTCGAGCGTCAATTGTCAAACGCGGCCATTCATCCACGCCAGGCAAAAACGAATCTGGCGGACAAAATCGTCCGGTTTTACCATGGGCAGGAACAGGCGGCCTGCGCGGCTCGGAATTTCGACCGTCTTTTCCGGGACAAACAAATCCCCGAACAGATGGACGAAATTACCGTTCCGGCGGCGTTACTCGAAAACGGTCAAGTCGATATTCTGACTCTGCTTCACCGGGCGGGTTTGACGGCAAGCAAAGGCGAAGCAAGGCGCCTTGTCAGCCAGGGCGGCGTTCAAATTGAGCAGGGAACCGTGACCGACGTATTTGCAAAAATTTCGCTCGCCAAACCCATTGTGGTCAAATGCGGCAAACGAAAATTCGCCCGGATCAAAATCGGTGGCGAGTGATTCTTCGGTTCCATTCGGCCGTCAAACAATTTTTTTATAGCGGCATGATTCAATCACCATTCACAATTCACAAATAACCAATCGCCGTAACAACATGCTTTCCGTTCAAAATGTTTCGAAATCATTCGGCCGGATCAACGCCTTGCGGGGTGTGTCATTCCAGGTTGAGCGTGGAGAAATTATCGGCGTTTTGGGGCCGAACGGGGCCGGCAAGACCACTTTGATGCGCCTGATGACCGGTTTTTTCCCGCCGACAAGCGGGCGAGTCATGCTTGGCGGGGTCAATGTCGCGCGTCCCGGGTCGCCCGCGCGAAAGAAAATCGGTTATCTTCCCGAGAATAATCCTCTTTACCGCGATATGAGCGTCAGAGAATTCCTGAATTATGTAGCGAAACTGAAGGGAATCCCTTTCTGGGAAAGAAAGCGCGGCGTCAATGAAGCGCTCGATTTGTGCGGCGTCGAGACGGTCCAAAACCGGATCATTACGCGGCTCTCCAAGGGATTTCAGCAGCGGATCGGCCTGGCGCAGGCACTGCTCGGAAACCCCGAATTTTTAATTCTTGATGAACCGACAAGCGGCCTTGATCCGGAACAAATCATTGAAATCAGAACGCTCATTCAGCGGCTCGGCAAAGAACGAACGATTATTTTATCCACGCACATTTTGCCGGAAGTGCGTTTGACCTGCGGGCGCATTTTGATTTTGAACGAGGGGCGGCTTGTGGCGACCGGAACGCCGGAAGAATTGGAAGAAAGCGTCCGGAGCGCGGATGAACTGGAAATTACGATCCGGGGCGATCTTGAAAAGATAAACCGTGTTTTCGCGAATCTTCAGGGCGTACAGAAAGTGACGATGGTCCGTGAAACGGGTGACGAGCGCGAATATCTGATGATTGTGGACCGATCCAGGGATCTAAGAAGCCATCTTGCGAGCGCGGTCCTGGGCGCGGGCCTTGAACTCTTGAGTTTGAAGCACGCGCGCAAGGGGCTGGAAGAAGTGTTTCTCAAAATCGTCAAGCGAGACGATTAACCGGAAAATGAGGTCGGGTTATGTTTAAAATTTTGGCGGTCGCCGGCCGGGAACTTAAGTCGTATCTGCACAGTTTTTCATTCTATCTTCTGGCGGCCTTTTTCTTTGGGGTGACCGGATATTTTTTCTGGTCGACGCTGAGTTATTACAGTTTGCTTTCTTTTCAGGTAGCCACCAATCCGGTCAGCAGGGTCAGTGCTTTAAACTTAACCGAAGGAGTCGTCAGCCCGTTTCTGGCTAATGTGGCCGTGCTTTTGCTGCTTCTGATACCCGTTCTCAGCATGAAATCGTTCGTGGATGAACGCAAACAGGGGACGATAGAACTTCTCTTCAGCTATCCTGTTTCGCCCTTTCAGGTCCTGGCGGGAAAATATTTGGCCATGCTCGTCCTGGCGGCTTGTTTGATTTTTCCGACGCTTGTTTATTACCCATTGGCGGGCGCTGTCGGCGCTCATTTTGAAACAGAGACGCTCGTTACGGGTTATCTCGGGCTTTTTCTGGTCGCGGCGAGTTTTGCCGGCCTTGGAATTTTCACTTCCTGCCTGACCGATCATCAGGCGGTGAGCGCGGGAATCGGATTTTCAATTTTACTTTTCTTCTGGATTGTCGGGTGGATGGCGGAGTGGACGAGCCCGGCGCTGGCGGTTGTATTTCGCGAGCTTTCGTTGATTGAACATTTCCGCGATTTAACTCGCGGTGTCCTCGATACCGGTGACTTGGCGTATTTTGTGTTGTTTATTGTTTTCTTTCTTTTGATGGCGCTCAGCGTCATTGAGCTGAGGACATGGAAGCGGTAACGGATATGAAAATCAGGAATTTTTTTTCAAATATTCATTTTTTGATTCATGGCGCAGTGGTGTTGGCGCTTGTCCTGACGGCTTATTTGATTTTTCGGGAATTTAATTTTCGGTGGGATTTCAGCAGGGATAAAATTTACAGCCTTTCGGGGCAGTCGATTCAGGTTTTGAAGTCGTTTGACAGAGATCCGATCAGGGTGCTGGCTTTTTTTCGCGACGACGATCCGGTGCGCTACCAGGTGAAAACACTGTTGCGGGAATACGCGCATCATTACGCGCCGCTTGATTACCAATTGGTTGATCCGGACAGAATGCCGCAAATGACCAGGCGCTACGGCGTGGACGCTTATCAAACTATTGTTGTTGAGGCAAAAGGCAAACAGGAACGAACCCGGCAGGTGAATGAAGAGGGTTTGACCAATGTGCTTGCGCGGTTGTTGGCCACGGAAAAAAAGACCGTTGCCTTTGCGGCGGATTTGGGCCGAACCTGGAGCGACGCGCTGATCCGGC
>CAZFUU010000135.1:0-4676 GCA_964522565.1 uncultured bacterium
GGGATATGCGCGGTGGGTTGCGGTAAAAGGATGTGTCGCAAGTGAAAATCCTTGCCCGGAGCCGCACGAAAATCCGTGGAATATGCCGGACTTTACGGTTTATGGGTTTTGGATTAAGGATCCTCTTGTGGGCGGGATAGGACAGGACACCTATATCACGGCGGCTGAGGGCGCGTCTCATTATTTTCGACCTGTAACGGCCGAAGGTCAATATAATGGTTTATATGTACAAGTGGCGGAACCGCCGGCGAAAACAAGCCATGCTTATACCGAAATTTCACAACCCTTGCCGGATCAGGCAAATCTTGAATTTGTTGGAATTCAATTTGAAAATAAAAAATCCGGCGAAAACATTTTGAAGGGTTCGGGGCGAGACGCCTCGTTGACGGCGCCATCGGCGAAAGTGCTGATTAAAAAACAGAGTTGGAAAGATTTGGTGGACAGGCACCTTTTATCGGATGCCGATGCTGTTCGCGCGTTTGAAGGATCAAAAATGATGGCTCCTGTTTTGGTTTCTGAAACGCACGTCGAGCATGGTGGATATTATTTGGTTCCTTTCGACCGATGGGTGAGAGGTAAGGGCTATTTGACTTCGGCCGTCATTGTTCTGGACGCGGGAAACGGTTTTTTTAGAGAGGCAAGCTGGACAAAACGCCCCGAAAAATTAATTAAGATAAGTAGAAGGCAAGCAATAACGATGTTGAAGCGGCTGGTCGTCAAGCATCAAATGGCAGAACTGAGAGCGTTATTCCTGGAAAATCGCATCGTGAGTCCGATGCGCATCCACAACATTAATCAAAACTATCAAACGCTTCTCAGGTATTTTAAAGATGCGAATGCTCGGCTCGTTTGGTCACCGAAAGGCCCCTCGACATCCAGGTATCAACCTTATTGGGAGGTGACGGTCAACGGGTATGTCTGGTATGTTTCGCAAAACGGGGAAATTGTTCCAAGACATGATTTGTCGAAAATATTGTCTGCGATAGAAAAAAAGAGATTACAAATAGAAAGATTGCTTTATCGGTGAGAATATTCGGTTCAGTTCTTCGATTGAACACTTCTGTGGTAGAAGGTTTTCCGCTCCAAAGCAATAAGAATAAAAACAACCGGCTTAATTCAGAATTGATCGCAGTGGATTAGGGGTATCCTATGACAACTCAAAAGAGAAGAAAAGATGTGAGAAATATCGCAATTGTGGCGCATGTCGACCACGGGAAAACCACGCTGGTGGACGCGCTTCTGAGACAAAGCGGCGCCCATGATTTCAAGGCGGGCGAGGTGACGGTTATGGATTCCAACCCGATTGAAAAAGAACGCGGGATTACGATTTTTTCAAAAAATGCGTCGTTTATTTATAAACACACGCTTTTTAATATTGTCGACACGCCGGGGCACGCCGATTTCGGAAGCGAAGTCGAACGGATCCTTAAAATGGTGGACGGCGTTTTATTGCTTGTCGACGCCTTTGACGGCCCGATGCCACAGACCAAGTTTGTGCTTCGAAAATCACTCGAACTTCATCTGAAGCCGATTCTGGTCGTCAACAAAATTGACCGGCCAAGTGCCCGGCCTCACGAAGTAGTCGACATGAGTTTTGATTTGTTTTGCGAATTGAACGCGACGGATGAACAGCTCGATTTTCCGGTTGTTTTCGCGTCAGCCAAGGAAGGATGGGCCACGCTTGACCTCGACGAGCCCTCGGAATCGATGAAGCCGCTTCTTGACACAATTCTTCATCGTGTGCTTCCGCCGATCGCGGATCCGGATATGCCGTTTCAAATGCTGGTGACGATGCTGGATTATGACTCTTACGTGGGGCGTATGGCGATTGGCAGGATTTCTCATGGCAAAGTTAAAGTTGGCGATCCGCTCGTGGTCGTGAAACGGGGCGGGGGGCTCGAGCGAGGAAGAGTGACGAAAATTTTAAAATACAAGGGACTGAAGCGGATTGAGGCAGAATCCGCCGAGGCCGGAGATATTGCGTCGGTTACAGGGTTTTCCGAAGTTCATGTTGCCGATACGCTGGCGCATCCGGAGAAGCCGGATGCCATTCCCGCGGTCAAAATTGATGAGCCGACGATTTCAATGAATTTCGCGCACAATTCCAGCCCGCTGGCCGGGCGTGACGGCGGAAAATTTTTGACGTCCCGTCACATCCGTGAGCGCTTGATGCATGAAGCGATGATGAACGTCGGTATTCGCGTTGAGGAAGTCGAAAACGAAGAACGCTTCAAGGTGTCGGGGCGCGGGGAACTGCATTTGTCGATTTTGATTGAAACGATGCGCCGCGAAGGATATGAACTGGAAGTGTCCCGGCCGGAAGTGATTATGAAAACAGAAGACGGCCAGAAAATGGAACCGGTCGAAGAGGTAGTGATTGAAGTGGATCCCGGCTACCAAGGGGCCGTGATTGAAGCGCTCGGGGAGCGAAAAGCCGAGATGAAAAGCATGATGCCGAGCGCCGTGGGCACGGTCCGGATGGAATTTCTGATTCCCTCGCGCGGGCTTCTCGGATTCCGGGGGGAATTGCTGAAGATTACGCGCGGAACGGGCGTCATGTGCCAGAATTTTTACGATTATCAGCCCTATAAAGGGGAAATTCCGGAAAGGAAAGAAGGCGTGCTGGTTTCCCAGACGCCGGGACAGGCTGTTGCTTACGCGCTTTGGGGGCTCCAGGAGCGCGGCGAAATTTTTATTCATCCCGGGGATGATTTGTATGAAGGCATGATCGTGGGCGTGAACAATAAAGGCCCTGATTTGGTTGTGAACGCGATCCGTGAAAAAAAATTAACCAACATGCGCGCCGCCGGCTCTGATGAGGCCATTCATTTAACGCCGCCGCCGGCTATGACACTGGAGTTTGCGTTGGAGTTCATTGAGCCGGACGAATTGGTCGAAGTAACGCCCAAAAATATTCGGTTGCGCAAACGGTATCTAACCGAGAATGAAAGGAAAACCAAGTCCCGCGGAACGGTCAGAAAATTTTAAACAATAATAAATAGAGTCAGATGCCACGGAAAGTCGTACAATGTAATATCGAAAAAATGGTAGAAAGAGGAAAAAATGAATCAACAAAAAAATATACCCGAAATCAAAACTCAGCCCGGCTTCGACGGGCTCGGAATCGCGCCCCAGATGCTTGGAATTCTTGATCGCTTGAAGTTTGTAGTTCCGACGCCGATTCAGCAGAAAGCCATCGGGCCGGCGCTTGAAGGCAACGACCTGGTCGGAATCGCCCAAACCGGAACAGGAAAGACGCTTGCATTCGCAATCCCGATGATCCAGCGCCTTTCCCAACTCAAGGGAAAAGGCCTGGTGCTAGTTCCTACCAGAGAATTGGCTATTCAAGTAGATGAAACATTTAAAAAAATAGCGCCGGTTTATGGAATGCGAACCGCGGTGGTAATTGGCGGGGCTTCGATGAATGAGCAAATCCGTACGCTTCGGAGAAATCCTGACGTGATCATTGCCACGCCGGGACGCCTGATTGACCATATGAACCAGCGGACGGTATTGCTTTCGGATGTCAGGGTTCTTGTCCTGGACGAAGCCGACCGGATGCTGGACATGGGATTTCAGCCCCAGATCGAGCGGATTCTGAGGATGGTTTCTCGCGACCGCCAAACCATGCTGTTTTCCGCGACCATGCCTCAGGCGATTGCCTCGATCGCGGCCTCTTACATGAAACTTCCGGTGAATGTGGAAATCGCTCCTTCCGGAACGCTGGTTGAAAAACTCACGCAGGAACTTTTTATCGTGAAAAGAGAAACCAAGCGGCAGTTGTTGGGGAAATTGCTGGCGCAATACCGCGGCAGTGTGCTGATTTTTACGCGGACAAAAATCGGAGCGCATAAAGTATCGCATGCGATTCGTGAAATGGGTTTCCGCGCGGCAGAGATTCATTCCGACCGTTCGCTCGGCCAGCGGCGCGAGGCGCTCCAGGGTTTTAAAACCGGACAATACCGGGTCCTGGTGGCGACGGATATTGCGGCCAGGGGGATTGACGTGACCGGAATCGAGCTCGTCATTAATTATGATCTTCCCGAGGACGCCGAAAATTACGTTCACCGGATCGGACGGACCGGACGGGCAGGGCATCAGGGGCACGCGATTTCTTTCGCGACGCCGGATCAAAAAACGGATGTCGCCAGTATTGAACGGCTCATTCGAACCGCGCTGCCGATTTCGGAGCATCCGGAAATCCCCGTTGAACGATTTTTACAGCCGATGAAACGATCGTTCGGACCGAGGAGAGGCGGGCGTCCCGGCGGCTTTCCGCGCCGTCGTTTCCGGCGTTAAAATTTAGCCGGACATGCGGCATAACGTTTGTTCATTTTTGCCGTCATGAGGACGTGTCCTTGGCGTCACATGAGGGAACTTCGGCAGGGCGTTGCCGGGTCTGCTATAATTGGCTTCGTGAGATAGAAACATCGAACAAAATTCGACGAGATGAAACATACTGATTTTGTCCATTTACATTCACACACGCATTATTCACTGCTGGATGCGGCGTCCAAAGTCCCTGAACTGATTGAGCGGGCGGTTGAACTTCAGTTTCCTGCGATTGCGATAACCGATCATGGCAATATGTTTGGTGCAATTGAATTTTACCAGGCGGCTCTCAAAACCGGAATCAAGCCGATTATCGGGATGGAAGCTTATATCGCGCCAAGGTC
>CAZFUU010000136.1:0-4418 GCA_964522565.1 uncultured bacterium
CGGGCAGGCGGGGGAGTATTTCATCAGGCGGTTGTTTCGCCACAAAAAAATCGGCGGAGATCATATGCAGGTTCAAGCCAAGGAAATTACGGCGGCGGATTTGAATGTCAGCGAATTTATCGAAATGAAAGCAAAAGAAATCGCCGAAGCGGTTGGCAGTGGAACGGCGATCAACGCGCTTTCGGGCGGCGTGGATTCTTCGGTGGTGACGATGCTTGGGCACCGGGCACTCGGAAACCGCTTGAAAACATATTTCATCGACAATGGGATTATGCGCGAAGGCGAGCCGGAATTCGTGGCGTCGGTTTTCCGGAAGCTTGGGGTAGCGATTGAAATCGTACCGGCTGCGGACGCGTTTTTCAAAGCCCTTCATGGCGTGACCGATCCGGAGGAAAAGCGCGAAGCGATTACCCAGACATTTTACAAGGATGTTTTCGGGAAACTTGTGCGTGAAAGCGGCGCCAAATTCCTCCTGCAGGGGACGATTCTGACGGACATCGACGAGACGGTTGCCGGAATCAAGCGCCAGCACAATGTGTTTGAACAGCTCGGGATCGATCCGCAAAAGGCGTTTGGATATAAAATCCTCGAACCGCTTGTCCAGCTTCGCAAGGACGGCGTTCGAAAAGTGGCGGAAGGAACCGGTCTTCCGGAATCGATTTATCACCGGATGCCGTTTCCCGGGCCGGCGCTGGCGGCGAGAATTATCGGGGAAGTGACGCCCGAAAAAGTGAAAATCGTTCGGAAAGCGACCGCGATTACGGAGGAAATTTTAGCCGGCACAAAGGCGTTTCAGTATTTGGCGATTCTTCACCATGACCGGGTGACCGGTATCCGAGACGGGAAACGCGATTTTGGTTTCCAGATTGAAATCAGGTGCTGGGACAGCGTCGACGCGCGGAAAGCGAAACCGGTACGGCTTGATTATGACACACTGGAGCTGCTGGCCGAAAGAATCACGGGCGAGGTCCCGGGCGTTGTGAGCGTGACGTATCACATCGGCTCAAAGCCGCCGTCGACGATGGAAGCGATTTGATTTCGCGCGGTTGAGCGACTTTAAGGGAAAGAATTTCGTTTGACATCAGGGCTGTCCTTGGTTAAATTAAACCAAAATTGTCCTACCCAAATTCTCAGCTATTCGGAAAAGAGACGTTAAAGAGAGGAGTTTTTTTACATGAGCGAGTTTATCGGAAAAGACCGTAAAGCACGGCGCGCCTATGGGTTCGATGAAATTGCCCTGGTCCCCGGCGAAATGACCATTAACCCGGAAGAAGTGGATATTGCGTGGGAAATTGACGGAAAAAAAATTCCGATTCCGTTTGTGGCATCTGCAATGGACGGCGTGGTGGATCCCAAATTCGCGATTGCGATGGGGAAGCTCGGCGGGATTGCGGTCCTGAACCTCGAAGGCATTTATACCCGCTATGACGATTACGGCCCCATCCTGAAAGAAATTTCGGCTGCGACACCGGAAAAAGCGACGGAGCTCGTCCAGAAAATTTACACCCAGCCCATCAAGGAAAAACTGATCGCCAAGCGCGTCCAGGAAATCAAGAAAGCCGGCGTCATGCCGGTGGTGAGCGCCATTCCCCAGCGCGCCGAAAAATTCGGGGAAATCGCGCAGGAGTCCGGTTGCGAAATTTTTGTCGTGCAGTCCACGGTGACGACGGTTCGCCATTTGTCGACGGCGTATCAGGTTGTGGACATCAAAAAATTCTGCAAGAAAATGAAAATTCCGGTGATTGTGGGAAACAGCGTCACGTATAAAGTCGCGCTTGACCTGATGGAAGTCGGAATTAGCGGGCTGCTTGTCGGAATCGGGCCGGGTTCGGCGTGCACGACACGCGGGGTGCTTGGCATCGGAGTTCCGCAGGTGACGTCGATTTGCGATTCGGCCGCGGCACGCGAATTTTATTTCAAGAAGACCGGCAGGTATGTCCCTGTGATCGCCGACGGCGGAATGTCTACGGGCGGCGATATTTGCAAGGCGATTGCATGCGGATCGGACGCGGTGATGGTCGGTTCCGCTTTTGCGCGCACAAAAGAAGCGCCGGGCCGCGGGTTTCACTGGGGAATGGCAACACCGCACGCCAACTTGCCGAGAGGCACGCGCATTCGCGTCGGCACGACCGGCACGCTCGAAGAAATTTTATTCGGCCCCGCGCGCCTCGACGACGGCACGCAGAACCTGGTTGGCGCCCTGAGAACCAGCATGGGAAATGTCGGCGCCAGGAATATTCGCGAAATGCAGATGACGGATATCGTTATTGCGCCGGCGATCAAGACAGAAGGCAAACTTTTTCAGTCGGCTCAACGAGTCGGAATGATGAAATAACACATGTCGTTTCAGGCGGAAACAGTCCTTGTTCTTGATTTTGGCTCACAATACACGCAGCTGATTGCGCGCCGCGTCCGAGAACAAAACGTTTTTTCGGTTATTTCCCCTTACAACGTCCCGTTCGAAAAGATTCTCGAATTAAAACCAGCCGCGATTATTTTGTCGGGCTCTCCCTGGAATGTATACCAAAAGAAATCGCCGATACCTGACAGGCGGATTTTCGGCCTCGGGGTTCCCGTGTTGGGCATTTGCTACGGCCTGCAGGTGACCGCCCATCTTTTCGGCGGAAAAGTCAAACACGTTAAATTCAGGGAATATGGGCACGCGAAACTTCGCGCCCTGAAAAACGACGACCTGTTTTATCAACTGCCCGGCCAGATGGACTGCTGGATGAGCCACGGCGATCAGGTCATTCGGCTTCCGGAAGGATTTGAAAAAATCGCCGAGACCGCGCATTCCGCAGTCGCGAGTTTTCGCCATCAGGCGAAAAAGATTTACGGTGTCCAGTTTCATCCGGAGGTGGTGCATACACCGCTCGGTTCGAAAATAATCGGAAATTTTTTACGCCGGATTTGCGGTTTCAAGGGGGCCTGGACGGCGAAATCATTCATTGAAGAATCGATTTCGGAGATTCGCCGGTCAGTTGGTGGGGATCGGGTGGTGCTTGGGCTTTCGGGCGGCGTGGATTCTTCCGTTGCGGCGACGCTTGTCCACAAGGCGGTTGGCAAACGCCTGACGTGCATTTTTGTCGACAACGGGCTGTTAAGGATGAGCGAACGGAAAAGGGTCGCGGAACTTTTTAAAAACAATTTGCGGATGAATATCAGGATTGTGGACGCTTCGGCAGAATTCCTGAAAGCGTTGCGCGGGGTGGCGGACCCGGAAAAAAAGCGAAAAATTATCGGCCGCGTCTTTATCCGTGTATTCGAACGTGAAGCGAAAAAAAGCGGGCGGGCGGGTTTTTTGGCTCAAGGGACCCTGTATCCGGATGTGATCGAATCGGTTTCTTTTCACGGCGGGCCGAGCGCCACAATCAAGTCCCATCACAATGTCGGGGGGCTTCCGAAAGGAATGAAATTCAAGCTGGTGGAACCGCTGAGAGAGCTTTTTAAAGACGAGGTGCGCGCGGTCGGGCGGGAACTCGGGCTTCCGAACGATCTGTTGCAGAGGCATCCGTTTCCGGGGCCGGGCCTGGCGGTCCGGATTGTCGGTGCGGTGACGCACGAGCGGTGTGAGCTTGTAAGGAAGGCGGACTGGGTTGTGATTGATGAAATTAAAAAGGCGGGGCTTTACACGTCGATTTGGCAGTCATTTGCGGTTCTACTTCCGATTAAAAGCGTCGGCGTGATGGGTGACGAACGGACGTATGAGCATGTTATCGCGGTGCGCGCGGTGAGCTCGCAGGACGGGATGACGGCGGATTGGGCACGCCTGCCCGATACGGTTCTTGCGAAAATTTCAAACCGGATTATCAACGAGGTAAAGGGAATTAACCGCGTTTGCTACGACATCAGCTCCAAGCCGCCCGCCACCATTGAGTGGGAGTAAGTTTTTAATCGCAGAAAGATTATATTTTTGCCGATGACAGGCAATCCTTGGTATGATTAATGGTCATGTTGGCCGCGAAACAAGAGAAACCCAAAAGATTTTATTTTAATTGCATGAGGGCAAGGGATTGATGAAGAAAATTATTTCCGGATGCGCATCCGGTTTTTTGAATTTATTGGTTTTGACCGTTTTAAATTTGCTGGCAACCAATATTCCGTTCGCATTGGGTTCAACGGTTACTGTGGTGAGCCGGGAAGCGGAAAATTATACTTCAATTTCTCCAGTCAGAACGAACAGTATTTATATCGATCAGAAACCGAATGCTTCCGGTCAGAGAGCGCTTCATTTCAGTTATAGGGGAGACACGGCTTTTTATCATATCAATTTCTCAAATACCGTTAATCATGCTGTTTTTGAAATGAGATATTCAGATGATGTGGCGTGGAACAGAGTAGATGTTTATCTGGACGGTGTTTTGAAGGGATCCCTGAACACTCAAGATACCGGAGGTTGGAATAGTTTTAGATGGCAT
>CAZFUU010000136.1:4428-4670 GCA_964522565.1 uncultured bacterium
AGGGAACGGATGGAAATTACGGATTTACAATGGATATATTCCGGATTAATGAAGCAGCTAGTTGGATTTTAAATATGACGGGCGTCCCGTGGCGCCAAAATACTGCCGATTATCATTCGACCGGTGCGGCCACGAGCCAGATGATTCTTGATTATATCAGGTCGGGAGCTGGAGCAGCCCTTGTCACTCAAAATCAGATATATGAATATGCGAAGGACCCCAATGATTATGGTTCTGAAATG
>CAZFUU010000137.1:0-2245 GCA_964522565.1 uncultured bacterium
CCGCGCACGGCCCGATTACGGCCGAAGAGCGGCAAAGACAGGTAAAAGTTAATTTTGATAATGACCAGGTTTAATTTTAATCGGCGCACTAATTATTCGGAGGGGATATGAGGAACCAGCCAAAACAGGAAGTGATTGTCGGACTATTTGTCGTGATCGCATTTGTCATTCTATCCCTGCTTGTTTTTTTCGTGAGCGGCGTTTATTTTTTTAAAGACGGGTATCATTTAAAAGCCCAGTTTGATTATGTCGGAATTATTAACAAGGGCGCTCCGGTGCGTTATTCGGGGGTCCGTGTCGGCGAGGTGACGAGTATTGCGATTGTAAAATCCGGAGAAGGCGCCAAAGAGATGGTCGAAATCACCTTTTTTGTCGACAGGGGTGTCATTATCCGGGAGAATTTTCCCGTTAGTGTCAGGGGCACACACATCATGAGCGAGCCGCATATTGAAATTACGCCGATTCCCGGGAATGCCCGTATTTTAAAGGACGGCGACGTGATCCAAGTTGGGGTTTCACCCGCGTCGACGGATGAGCTGATCAGGAAATTGGAAGATTCGGCCGACAAGGTGGATCAGATTTTAACGGATCTGACCAAGGTTTTTGAGGATGAAAAAACACGCGATGCCCTGAAAGAGTCGCTCGATAACATGAACAAAATGCTTGTCTCGATGAACATGGTTATGGACGGAAGGGAAAAGGATCTGAGGGAAATGGTGGTGCGGATGAACAGCATGACTCTTGAAATGACGAAAATGGTCGAGCAAATCAACGCGGGCAAGGGAACGCTCGGCAGGCTGTTTACCGACGACGAGATTTATACAAACATGGCGGAGCTGACCCGGGAGCTGAAACGCCATCCGTGGAAACTGTTGAGGAAATCATAACGGCTTTATTCAATCTATAACCGATTATTCAACTTCAAATGACTCATTTAATTTCATTCTTGATTCGGAAAGGCGGGCTGAATTATCATGATTATTCTTCTGCGGGTTCTTATCGTCATTCTTTTCACCGGAATTGGGCAGTATTTTGCTTCTCAATATTTCTCAGGGGATCTTCTCAAGCAGTTTCCGTGGCTCGGCTATGTTTTTGGGGCGCTGACGGGCTTTGCGGTCATTCTGATTGACCTGTATTTTAAGCGAATCACCGTCCGTAATATTCTCGCGGTCTTTTTTGGGGCAGCCCTCGGGCTTTTGGCGCACTTTCTGGTCATTCAGGTCGTCCAGTATTTGTTGCCGGATCCCGAGTATATCAAACAGGTCGGCTTGGTGACGGCGGCGATGTTTTCCTATCTGGGAGCCGTGACGATTCTTCGCGGGCAGGATGAATTCACGATGATGATTCCGTTCGTTAATCTGATCAATAAGGGGTTCAAGGAAGATGTTATCGTGATGGACACGAGCGTGATTATTGACGGACGGATTGCCGATATTTGCGAAACGTCGTTTGTCTCGGGGCGTCTGTATTTGCCCCGTTTTGTGCTGAAGGAACTGCAGTTGATCGCGGATTCTTCCGATCCGCTCAAGCGCAATCGCGGCCGGCGCGGCCTGGACATTCTGAACCGGATGAAACAGAATCCGCTGATAGAAATCAAAATCCAGGAAACGGATTACAGTGAAATCAATACCGTGGACGCCAAGCTCGTGAAACTCGGCCTTGAACTCGGCGCAAAAGTGTTGACGAACGATTACAACCTGAACAAGGTCGCCGAACTTCAGGGCGTTCGGGTGCTCAATATCAACGAGCTTGCCAATGCCTTGAAGCCCGTGGTCATTCCCGGCGAGGTGATGCATGTGAAGGTGTTGAAAGAGGGCAAGGAACATGAACAGGGAGTCGCGTATCTGGACGACGGGACCATGGTGGTGGTGGACGGCGGAAGGCGGCGGATCGGTCAAAATCTGACAGTCACGGTGACCAGTGTTTTGCAAACACAAGCCGGCCGCATGATCTTCGCCAAGCCGAACGATGAAGCGTAACGTCAGCGTCATTATTCCCGCGGCGGGAGCGGGTATTCGATTTCAAAGGGCGGCGAAAAAAGGTTCGCGTTGTTCGAAGATTTTCTATCAACTGGGTGGCAAACCCGTGGTCGCGCGCGCCATGGAGGCGTTTGATTGTCTTCCGTTTGTTCGTGAAATCTTCGTAGCGGTTTCGCCGGGGTCCGAAAATGAATTTCGTACCCGCGTTCTGCAAACAACCCGTTTTCAAAAACCAATTTTTCTTGTTCGGGGCGGAAAATCGCGCG
>CAZFUU010000137.1:2255-4668 GCA_964522565.1 uncultured bacterium
ACGTGTTTCAAGCCGTAGTGAATTTGTTTGCATTCATGACGCGGCGCGTCCGCTTCTCCGGCAAGCGTGGGTCCGTCAACTGGTGAAGGAAATCCGGAGCGCGGATGCGGTCGTGCTTGGAAGGCGTGCGGTCCCGACGGTTAAAAGAATCAGTCATCAAACGCGTCTCGTCCGTGAAACACTCGATCGTTCCCGGCTATTGGAAGCCGAGACGCCGCAGTTAATCCGTCGCCGGAAATTGATTGCGGCTTATAAAAAAATGGGGCGAAAAAATTCTTTTCCCGCGACCGACGATTCGTCGCTGATTGAACAGGCGGGAGGGAAGGTCAGGTTTCTCGCCCACGAAGGCGCGAATTTGAAAATAACGACCTATGAGGATTGGCTGATGTGCTCCGCGTTGTTCAAAGAGCAGGAAAGTTTTCGATTTGGATTCGGCAGTGACCGTCACCGGCTCGTCCCGAAGCGGCCGTTTTATCTCGGCGGGGTGCGGATTCGGGCCACCGCCGGCCCTCTCGGGCATTCCGACGGCGATCCGATTTTGCACGCGGTGATAGACGGAATTCTGGGGGCGATGGGCATGGGTGACATCGGGGATTTATTTTCAGACAGTGATCCTCGCTGGAAAAATATGACAAGCGCGCATTTCCTGAAGGAAGCGGTTCGGCTGGCGCGTCTGAAGGGGTTTTGCCCCGCGCAGGTCGATGCGACCGTGGTTCTGGAACGTCCGAAATTGGGCAAGTCAAAAAAACTAATTTGTGCTAAATTGTCCGAACTGCTGTCGCTTTCGCTCGATCGAGTCTCGGTGAAGGCCAAGACATCCGAAGGGCTTGGGCCCGAAGGCCGCGGGGAAGCGGTCTCTGCCGAAGCGCTGGTTGTGATGAAATCCATGGAGGAAAAGTAAATGTCAGTTCGCGTCCGCTTTGCGCCGTCACCGACGGGCTATCTTCATATTGGAAACGTCCGAACAGCACTGTTTAATTATTTGTTTGCCCGCCACAACGACGGAAAATTCATTTTGAGGATTGAAGATACCGACGTCGAACGGTCCGAAAAAAAATACGCCGAGGCAATCCTGAGAGATCTTGAACTTCTCGGCCTTGATTGGGAGGAAGGCCCCTTTCACCAGTCAGAGCGGACGGATTTGTATCAACAGCACCTGAAAATTCTTGAAGAAAAAGGGTTTGTTTACAGGTGCTATTGTACCCAACAGGAACTGCAAGCGCGCCGCAGGGAAGCGCTCGCGATGAAACGGCCGCCGCGTTACGACAACCGCTGCCGAACCATTTCGGAAAATGAAATAAAAGCACGGGAGGCCGAAGGGGTTCGCCCGACCATCCGCTTTAAAGTCGAAGACAACCGGAAAATCATTGTGCACGACTTGATTCGCGGGGAAGTGGAGTTTAATTCAGATGAGATCGGCGATTTCGTGATTATGCGGTCTGATCCCAAGGGAAGCGGAAAATTTATGCCGACCTTTCACATGTCGGTCTGTGTCGATGACGGCCTGATGAACATTACACATGTGATCCGCGGCGAAGACCACCTGTCCAATTCTCCGCGACACGTGCTTTTGTTTGAGGCCTTCGGGTACGAGCCGCCGAAGTTCGCGCATTTATCCCTGATTCACGGGCCGGGCGGAGAGCCGCTGTCGAAGCGGTACGGCGCGGTGTCGATTCCGGAATTTATCGAAGAACGCGGTTATTTGCCGGAAGCGCTGTGCAATTATCTGGCGCTTCTCGGCTGGTCGCCGAAGGACAACCGCGAGGTGTTCACGCCAAAGGAACTGAGGGAGGCGTTTGATATCGCGAATGTGACTCATCATTCTGCGATTTTTACGGAAGACAAACTGCTCTGGATTAACGGTGAACACTTGAAGAACATGCGAGACGAGGAGTATCTGCAACACGCGTTTCCGTTTATCGTGAAAGCCGGAATTCCGGTGGCGAATGAAGCCGTGATGAAACAGATTCTGGCCGCCCTCAAAAAAGATATTCACCGTTTTGACGAACTTGGAACTGTTTTGGCTTTCCTCAAAAACGAACATTATGAAAGCGCGTTAAAGGAAGAACTTGGCAAGGGTGGTGAAACGGCGCAAATGCTTCGCGGCGGCGCGAAAATCGTTGAGGCCGCCAAATCCATTTTGGCGGGCCTGACAAGCACGGGGGAAACTCTGTTTCAGGAACTTACGTCACAGGTTCAAAAGGCAACCGGTGAAAAGGGAAAGAAACTATACATGCCAATTCGTATCGCCGTGACAGGCCAGCTTCACGGAATTGAACTTAAAAAAGTGTTTGAACTTTTGGACGGACAGGCACTTCAAAAACGGTTTGAATTTACCCTTCGGATGGTTTCTGCGAAATGAGCATTAAGTTTTTCAACACACTGACCGGAAAACTCGAGGAATTTAGGCCGC
>CAZFUU010000138.1:0-4611 GCA_964522565.1 uncultured bacterium
TGATATTTCGCGTGCCATGCAGAAGGCGTCGTTATGCGGGCTTGGGCAAACCGCGCCCAATCCCGTTTTGTCCACGCTGAAATATTTTGAGGAGGAATACCGCGCGCATATTGTTGAAAAAAAATGTCCCGCGGGCCGGTGCGCCGGGCTTTTCCATTTTGTGATTCTTCAGGAAAAATGCAAACGGTGCGGCATGTGTATCCACAACTGCCCTGTGCAGGCAATCACCGGGGACCGGGAACAGGGCTATCTCATTCATGAAGAAAAATGCATCAATTGCGGGCGGTGTTTTGAGGTGTGTAAATTTTCCGCCGTGTCCAAGGGGTAACTTTGATTTTATCAGGCAGGAGACAAAGGAGCGCGATCGATGATTGAGGCGACGATCAACGGAATTTCGGTTAAAATAAAAGAAGGAACGACGATTTTGGAGGCCGCCCGGACGGTTCAGATCGAGATTCCGACTTTATGCAAACACGCGGATTTGCCGCCGTCAGCGGCTTGCGGAATTTGTATCGTAAAAGTGCGCGGGCAGAACAAAATGCTGCGCGCCTGCTGTACGCCGATTGAAGCGGGGATGCATATTATTACGCATGATCCGGAAATTGTTGACATCAGGCGGACTGTTCTGGAATTGATTCTGTCGGCGCATCCGAATGATTGTTTAAGCTGCGGGCGTAACAACAACTGCGAACTCCAGACCTTGACGGCGAATTTCGGCATTCGGGAAGAGCGGTTCGCCAAGGTGTTAAAAAATATTCCGGAGGACACGTCGACCAAAACGATTTCGCTTGTGCCGGAAAAATGTATTTTATGCGGGCGGTGCGTATACGTGTGTCAGCGGGTTCAGGATGTTTGGGCATTGTCTTTCCTGGAGCGGGGAATTAATACCCGGATATCCCCCGCGGGCGATATCAAGCTGTCGGAGTCCCCTTGCGTCAGCTGCGGCCAGTGTGCCGCACATTGTCCGACGGGCGCCATTTGCGAAGTGGATGAAACCGAAAAAACCTGGAAAGCGCTGCTGGATCCGGAAAAATACTGCGTCGTGCAAATCGCGCCATCCGTCAGGGTCGCCATCGGGGAAGCGTTCGGATTTGATTCGGGGAAAAACCTGACGCGCAAATTATACACCCTGCTTCGCCGGCTGGGGTTCAAAGCGGTCTTCGATACCAACTTCGGCGCGGACGTTACGATCATGGAAGAAGCGACGGAATTCGTAGAGCGGTTTGTGAACGGGAACGGGGCGCTTCCGCTGATTACGACCTGTTGCCCGTCCTGGGTGGATTTTATGGAGAAATTTCATTCGGACATGATTGATCACTTTTCTTCGTGTAAATCACCGCATGAAATCGTAGGGGTTCTGTCGAAAACGTATTTCGCGCAGGAGAGAAAAATCGATCCGGATAAAATCATCATGGTATCCATCATGCCGTGCACGGCCAAGAAATATGAAATTACGCGAAGCCATGAAATGTTTTCATCGGGGCATCAGGATATCGATATTGTGCTCACAACCCGTGAATTGGCGCGAATGATCAAACAGGCCGGGCTTGATTTTCCGAACCTTCCCGAGGAGGACTGCGACCATATTTTGGGGGATTACTCGGGCGGCGGCGTGATTTTTGGCGCGACGGGGGGTGTGATGGAAGCCGCCATCCGGACGGCGCATTTTCTGATTACCGAGGAAAAATTGAACCGCGTGGATTTCAAAAATGTGCGCGGGCTTCAGGGGGTGAAGGAAACCTCGGTGCTGATCAATAAGACGGAAATCAAAATCGCCATCGCGCACGGGCTCGCGAATGTCGAGTATGTGCTTGACCGCATTCGTGAGGCCAAGAAAAAGGGAGACCCGCTTCCGTATCATTTCGTTGAGGTCATGGCATGCCCGGGCGGCTGTGTCGGCGGCGGCGGACAGCCGTATGGCGTTACGGACAAGCTGCGCAATCTGAGAAGCGAAGGTTTGTATCTCGATGATGAAGAAAAAGAGGTGCGTTGTTCGCATGAAAATCCGTTTGTCCAGAAGCTTTATAATGAATTTTTAGGCAAGCCGCTTGGCAAGACGTCTCACAAGCTGCTTCATACGGAATATAAACCGCGGCCGGTTTATCAGAGATAAGCCGCGCCGAAATTTTTGACAAGTCATAATCCTGCGGAAGAGGGCGCGCGATTTTTTCTCCGCGCCTGGCACTAAGGGAGCGCAATCAAAATGACCGCGCCCGGTTTCTGCAGGAACGAAACCGGGCTTTTTTATTTTGATTAACGACAGGAGCCAGCGATGGAAAAACGCCTTGGGTTTGTCGGCATTATCGTGGAAAACAGGAAACAAAGCGCGGAAGCGCTCAACCGCATTCTTTCCGAGTTCGGAGAGATGATTGTCGCTCGCGTGGGAGTGCCGCATCAACAGCGGCATTGTTCGGTGATTACGCTCACTGTGGATGCGACAACGGATGAACTCGGGGCGCTGACCGGAAAATTAGGCGCGCTTCCGGGGATTATGGTTAAATCGGCACTCGCGAAAAACGGAAAATAGGGATGGAACTAATAAGGCAACCGGGATGAAAACGACGCCAAAATCACTGAGGTTACAAATCGGAATTGTGGGGCGGACGAACGTGGGCAAGTCCAGTTTTTTGAATCTGGCCGCGGGTCAGGACGTCGCCATTACTTCGCCGCTTCCGGGAACCACGACGGATGTGGTGGAAAAGACGATGGAACTGTTGCCCGTGGGCCCCGTGGTTTTTCTGGACACGGCCGGAATGGACGACGAATCGCAATTGTCAAAATTGAGAATCGCGAAGACGGAAAAAATTTTCAGCCGTGCTGACGTGGCCGTGCTGGTTGTGGAACCGAATACCTGGACGGATTCCGAGCATGAAATCGTCGAAACACTGCGCGCGAGAGAAACGCCGCTTGTGATCGTCATGAACAAAATCGATCTCATCGAGCCGACACCGGAATTTTTACGGCTTATCCGTCAAAAGACCGGTCATGTGATGTCGTGTTCGAGTCTGGATACGAGGGGCAGGGACCGCTTCCTGGCCGAATTCAAAAGGCATTTGCTTCAGATACTGCCGGATGATTTTATTCAGGCGCCGCCGCTCATCGGGGATTTGATTCCGAAAGGCGGGCTGGCGGTTCTGATTGTGCCGATTGATTTTGAAGCGCCGAAAGGCAGAATTATCCTGCCGCAGGTACAGGCCATCCGGGACGCGCTCGATCACGGCTGCGCGACGGTCGTGGTCAGGGAAACCGAGTACCGGCAGGTTCTGGAAAAATTGAAAATGCCGCCCGATCTCGTGGTATGTGATTCCCAGGTGGTGCGCAAAATGGTAACCGAAACACCCGGGAATGTCTTGTGCACGACATTTTCGATTTTACTGGCGCGGATCAAGGCGGATTTGGCGGAAATGGCGAAAGGCGGCGCCGCGATTCATCGCTTGAAGAGCGGAGATAAAATTTTAATCGCCGAATCCTGCAGTCATCACGCGATAGAGGGAGATATCGGACGGGTTAAAATTCCGAAGTGGCTGAAAGAATTTTCAGGGGCAGAGTTGAAGATCGACGTTTGCGCGGGGCGTGATTTTCCGGCCGATTTGAGCGCTTACCGGCTGATGATTCAATGCGGCTCGTGCATGCTCACGCGGCGAGAGACGCTTTCCCGGCTGGAAAGCGCCCGTGAAGCGAAAATTCCGCTGACCAATTACGGGGTGGCGATTTCAATTTTGCAGGGCGTCGTGGAACGTGTGCTCGCGCCGTTTCCGGAAGCGTTATCGGCTTATCTGAATGAATGTCAATTGGCGGGGAGGAATTTAAATGGAGCTTAAGGAGCAACATATCGGTGAATGGATCCGGAAACGGATCAAACCGGATGAAATCGCGAAGTACATGGAAGGCGGAAAGGATTTCATTCCGGACGGCGAGATCGAAAATAAATTGAGGAACAACCGAAATCCTGACCCCAAAAGGATCCGGGACATTCTTGAAAAGTCGCTGGCGGTTCAAACGCTCGCGCCGGACGAAACGGCCGCGCTTCTTGACGTGACGGATCCGGATTTATTGCGGGAAATGGAACAAACGGCGCTGGCGGTTAAGAAAAAGGTTTATGACAATCGAATCGTGACTTTCGCGCCGCTCTATATCGGCAATATCTGCGTCAACAACTGCCTGTACTGCGGATTCCGGAGCCAAAACGATCAAGTCAAGCGTGGCGTTTTGTCGCTCGATCAAATCAGGGAAGAAACGGAAGTGCTCGCGGGAAAAATCGGCCACAAGCGGTTGATTGTCGTTTTCGGCGAACATCCGGAAACGGATATTGATTACATGGCCGAGACGATCAAAACGATTTACGGCGTCAAAATGAAAGTCCGGAATGGAACGGGCAATATCCGCCGCGTCAATGTCAATGCCGCCCCGCTTTCGGTCGGAGATTTAAAACGGCTGGCGGAGGCCGGCATCGGAACGTATCAGGTGTTTCAGGAGACCTATCATCACGATACCTATCGCCGCGTTCATCCGGGCGGGACGTTGAAGTCAAATTATCAGTGGCGGCTCTACGCCATGCACCGCGCGATGGAAGCGGGCATTGATGATGTCGGCATCGGCGTGCTGTTCGGG
>CAZFUU010000139.1:0-4594 GCA_964522565.1 uncultured bacterium
CATTTCTTGAAAATATAAAAGTTTCGAAAAAGAAATTATGGTATATACTTATAGTCCCCTTAGCCATTCCCTCATTTTAAAGAAATATATAAAGTCACCCTATCCTCTTTGTTTTCAGTAATTTGCGAAAAATCTGCGTTGCCGGATTTGACCCCTTAATTTTTAGGTGTTAAATTTACTTAGGAGATAAAAGCAAAACAAACATTTTAAAAAGGATTTAACCCGCGGGGATTTATGGAAGATCAAAATAACGGATATTTATACTTTGATATTCCAAAGGAAGAAAGGGATTTTGCCATTTCCTACCTCCTGGATTCAATCGAAAAAGCCAGGACGGCGATACCGGACAAACAGGCCGCCCGGATATTTGACCAGGACATCGAAATTTATCTGGCTCATCTTTTGTTCGCCGCCTCGATGCCCGATTATCAGGAAGCCGTGCGGCGTTACGTCAGTTTAAATGTCCGGGATGTGATGGATTTCATTGACCGAACGGATGATCAGGTGATTCGCTATTTTATCTACAAGATTAACGCGGACTATCTCCTTGTTCATCTCGGGATTTTTGAAGGCGCGGGCGAACAGGTTCCTTTTACTTCCGAATCCCGGCGCGAGTATATCAGACTCGCCAGAAATTATTATGAGCAGGCCGCGTCCTATCACAAGAAAATATACAATCGCCCGACCGCTATCGGATCCGTACTGGACAAACTGGCCGGCCAGTTTGAAGGATGCGTCCGGGTTTTACACGGGATGCGCAGAAGTTTTTTCGATTTTTCCAGCCGGTTTCAAGACAAGGCGTTTTCCGATTTCTTTGAGCAGATGAACCGCTATGAAAGAGAGACGAAATTGGAACGGCTCAAGGATTCCTTTCTCGATATTTATCTTGAATGGGCGAAAACCGGATCCGACATGTTGAAGGGCAAACTGGAAAACATCGGAAACGAGATCAAGGGAATCGACCCGAGTTTTAATTTTGACGTCAAGAAGGGGAGGAAAGCGGCATGAAAACATCTAAACGCGATGTCAGGAAAAAACGCGCGAACATCGCTGACACGGAAGTGCGTTTCCTGCGAATGTATTCGGACTGGCATGAAACTCATGACTTGTCACTCCGGAGGAGATTGCTCCTTCGCCTGAGCCTGATTCGCCGGCGTTTTCCTGATTTTGACTTGCGCCGGCCGTTTCAACAGGCATTTTAACGGACGTTCAACGCGCTGTGAGGACATTAAGGCCATGATGTTCTATTATTGGGATGATGACAGTGATTTTTCCCTGTTGCTGCGAAAAAAACAGGATGCCTTTCTGGATGTTTATTCGCTTTACTGCGCCACGAAGCTTCCTCTCGTCAAGGAAGACCTCATCCGGCACGCCTATGAATTAAGCTCCCTCGATCCGCAGTTTATGTTCGAAATTTAACCCCGGCGTTTTTTCGTCTATATTTGTAAGTCCTGTATCAAGAATAACGCTGATGCCCGCCCGTTTGACTCGGTATCTGCGCTTTGATATAATCCGCCCCGGTTATCATTCCTGAACGTTCAAACATAAAGGATTTCAGATGTTTCATCACCACTTATCGGTTGAGCCGCCGGATCGGCTTAAAAAACTTCCTCCTTATTTATTTGCCGAGATTGACAGGATGAAACGGGAATTGGTTGCGAAAGGCAAGGATGTCATCGACCTGGGGGTCGGCGATCCCGACCTTCCCACGCCTGATTTTATTATTGACGAACTTGAGAAGGCCTCGCGTGACCCGCGGAATCACCGCTACGCGCTTGACCAGGGGATGCCTGAATTGCGGGGAGCTATTGCGGAGTGGTACCGCAGGCGTTTTCATGTCGCGCTCGACCCGGCTTCGGAAATCCTGCCCCTGATCGGTTCCAAAGAAGGAATCGGCCATCTGCCTCTGGCGCTTCTAAACCCGGGGGATACCGGATTGGTTCCCGATCCGTGTTATCCGGCTTACCGCTCCGGAATTTGGTTCGCGGGCGGGGAGGTTCACCCGATGCCGCTTTTGGAACAGAATAATTATTGCGTGGATTTTGCCGCGCTTGAAAATGAATTACCGCCGCGCGCGAAAATGATGTATTTGAATTATCCCAACAATCCGACGGCCGCGTGCGCGCCGAAAGAATTTTTCAAGGCCGCGGTCGCGTTCGCCAAAAAACACCAGATTGTCGTTTGCCATGACGCGGCTTATTCGGAAATCGCTTTTGACGGCTACCGTCCTTCAAGCTTTCTGGAAGCCGACGGCGCGAAACAGGTTGGAATTGAGTTCCATTCCCTGTCAAAAACATTCAACATGACGGGCTGGCGAATCGGTTTTGTTTGCGGGAATGCGCAAGTCATCGCTTTGCTCGCTAAGGTCAAGGCCAATCTTGATTCAGGCATTTTTCAGGCCATTCAACAGGCGGGAGTGAAAGCGCTGCTGGAGGGGGATGAAGCGATTCGCGAAAATATCAGGATTTACGAGCGGCGGCGCGATATTCTTGTCAACGGGCTTAACAGTATCGGCTGGCAGGTCCCGAGGCCCAAGGCGAGTTTTTACGTGTGGGCGACCGTTCCGCCGGGATATACGTCGGCGGAAATCACTTCCAAACTGCTTCAGGAAGCCAACATCGTCGTCACCCCCGGAAACGGTTTCGGCGCGAACGGGGAAGGGTATTTCCGGATGTCGCTGACGATTAGCGACGGCCGGCTCGAAGAAGCCGTCGAGCGCATCAAAAAGTTGCACAGCCGCTGAGCGGAGACCGCTTATGGTTGTCGCTTATATCGGGGTCGGCTCGAATCTCGGGGACTGCCGCGCGAATATTGAAAAAGCGCAAACGTCCCTGTCGCGTGTCCGCGGAATTTCATTTCGCCGCCAAGCCCCTGTGTATGAAACCGACCCGGAAAAGGAAAGCCCGCCGCAGGGAAAATTTTTGAACACCGTCTGGGAAATCGAAACGGAATTGACGGCGGACCGGCTTTTTGACGAACTTTCCGAAATCGAAGCAGGTCTCGGCCGTGTCAGAAGCGTGAAAAACGCGCCGAGGCCCATCGATCTGGACATTCTTTTTTTTGGAAACGAAACGCGGAATTTCAGTGAGAATCAGGATGCGCAAGCAGGGCTGATCCTGCCCCATCCGAGAGCGCACAAGCGCTGGTTTGTGCTGAAGCCGCTTTGTGATTTAGCGCCTGACCTGGTTCATCCCGCTTTCGGCCGGACCGTCCGCGAGCTGTTCGAGAAAATTCAGGAGAAAAATGAAGACAATTAAAAACGCAAAAGTTCTCGGACGGACTGTTGACGGATTCAGAAAACGGGGAGAGCGGATCGGATTTGTCCCCACCATGGGAGCACTTCATGAAGGTCATCTTTCGCTTGTCCGGAAAGCGGCGCGGGAAAATGACCGCGTGATCGTCAGTATTTTTGTCAACCCCCTCCAGTTCGGCCCGCGGGAAGATTTCAGAAAATACCCGAGGCGCTTTGAAGCGGACACGCGTTTGCTCAGGCGTGAACCTGTGGACATTTTGTTTTGCCCGTCCGTATCGGAAGTGTATCCCGCCGGCAGGCGTCAGAAATATTTGAATCCCGGCCCGTTTGCCAAACCGTTATGCGGCCGCAAACGGCCCGGGCATTTTCGCGGGGTGGTCACGGTGGTCAAACGCTTGTTTGACATGACGCGCCCTGACAGGGCTTATTTCGGCCGAAAAGATTACCAGCAGTTTAAAGTGATTGAAGGCATGGTGTCGCGGCATCGCATGCCTGTTGAAGTGATCGGCTGTCCGCTTGTCCGCGACCGGGATGGCGTTGCCTTGAGTTCGCGGAACCGGTATTTGTCCGGAACCGGACGCCGGCGCGCCCGCTCTCTTTATCGCGCTCTGTGCCGCGCGCGGAGGATGATCAAAAAGGGAATCCGCGAGCCCGAAGCGGTTCAACAGGCGATGAAAGAAATTCTCGCAACTCAAGTAGACAAAATTGATTACGTCGAAGTCGTTGACCCGGCAACATTGAAACCCGTACGGCAAATTAAAGGGCCGGTTTTGGCGGCTGTGGCGTGTTTTGTAGAGGGCACAAGACTTATTGATAATCTGCTCATTACGCGTTAAAATACCCAACTTATTCGAATCTCAGGGAGGATGAATGATTTATTCCATGTTGAAGTCGAAAATTCATAGGGCGACGGTAACCGAAGCCAATGTTGATTATGAGGGCAGTATCACGATTGACGAAACGCTGATCAAGGCGTCCGGACTCATCGAATTTGAAAAAGTCCTCGTCGCGAATCTGACCAACGGATCCCGTCTTGAAACCTATGTCATCAAGGGCAAGAAGGATTCCGGGATTATTTGCGCCAACGGGGCGGCCGCGTTTCATAACCGGCCCGGCGATTTGGTATTGATTATGAGTTTTTGCGGCGTCAATGAACGCGAGTTGACGAAGCATGAGCCGGTGATTGTTAAAGTGGACGAAAAAAACCGGATTGTTGGGAATAAGAAATAAGCGTGCGTCGTTCCAGTTCCAACAGCTAAAAAATCCCTTCCCCCCTTGTGGGGGAAGGCAGGGATGCGGGGTAAACAACTTGTGGAACCATCACCCCCATCTCTCCGCCAC
>CAZFUU010000140.1:0-4537 GCA_964522565.1 uncultured bacterium
ATCGACGGCATTGGCGCCGATATAAATTGCCCCGGCGCCCGCCGCCTCGGCGTAAGAGGCCGCCAGCGCCAAAAGAATGGTGTTCCGGGCCGGAACATACGTTGACGGGATGTCTTCGGGAATCGCGCGAATCCGCCGGTTGTCGGGCATTGTCATGGACGCGTCCAAAAGCGAGCTGCCTTTCCACGGAAGTTCGATGGAAATCACCTGGTGCTCGACTCCGGCGTGCCCGGCAATCTTTTTTGCCGAAATTAATTCGCGTTCATGAATTTGGCCGTAATGAACCGTCAACGCCAGCGGCCGGTATCCGTCACGGACAGCGCAATAAAGCGCGACCGCCGAATCGAGACCGCCGGATAAAAGACAAACCGCCTTGCGAACGCTCATCAAGACACCCATTTCCCTTTTCGAATAAGTTCATCCCGGTAACGCGCCACTCGCACGCCTCGAAGCGGCATTCCGAGAAATCTCGCTCCGATCAAAATAAAATTTCGCGGCAGGTCGCTGACAAAAATCCGCAAAGACCCCGCTTGAGACGCGTCCGCCAACAAGTTGCCTGCCTTTAAAATACGCGTTAACCGTTCTACCGCCGGCGGCGCCGAATCAATCAAACGCACTTTTTTCCCGGCCACCCGCCGGATGGCTTTTGACAAAAGAGGATAATGCGTGCATCCGAGAACCAGCGTGTCAATCCCGCGGCCCACCATCCCGTTTAAATAGCGCGCCAGCGCGATCTCCGTCAATTTTTCGTTAAGAATCCCTTCCTCCACAAGCGAAACCAGCAGCGGACACGCATTCGAATAAACCTTGACGCCCTGCAATTTGCTTTTCAGCGCCCGCTCATAAGCCCCTGACGCGATCGTCGCCTGGGTCCCGATAATGCCGACGCGTTTGTTCACCGTCGTTTGTGCCGCCAGATCCGCGGCGGGTTCAATCACGTCCACGATTGGGATCGGATAATTTTTCTTCAGATACCTGAACGCCGCGCTGGAGGAAGAATTGCAGGCAATCACCAGCGCCTTGATTCCCTGCTTGAGCAAAAATTCGGTGTTCTGCGCGGAAAACTCACGGATTTGATCCGTCGACTTGATCCCGTATGGAAGGCGCGCGATATCTCCGAAGTAAACGATTTTTTCATGCGGGAGTTTTTTGCGGATTTCACGCACAACGGTCAAACCGCCCAGCCCGGAATCAAATACACCGATTGCCCTGTCGCGTCTGCTTTGATATTTCAAAACCGGAATCCTTTGTTGACTCAATTTTAAAACCAGTCCGCATTCATCCTTCCGCGGCCGCAAGTAACCATAACGCACTTAACCGCTCGCCGGCGAACCTGTTATTCCACATATTCCGCGGGGGCGGGAAATAGACATCGAAAAATCAATCTCTCGGCCCCTGCGATGAAAACCATCGGTGGAGATGCGTAGGGATAGATTTCTTCTTCCCGAACACGTTGCCTTCACGCGCGTCCTAAAGGACGCGGAGAGGAATTTACTGTTGTCTTCTGACGTTAACGGCGTGCTGCCCTTTCGGCCCTTCCTGAACTTCAAACTCAACGGGATCTCCCTCATTGAGGGTCTTAAAACCGTCCTGCTGAAGCGCGGAATAGTGTACGAACACGTCCTTGCCCGGTTCCATTTCGATAAAACCATAACCTTTTCGGTTATTGAACCATTTCACTTTTCCTAATGCCACGTCATGCCTCCTTGTTTAATTTCGGAGCTACGCGATCCATCCTGATGATGGATGGTCACGGTTCTCCATTTTTTTAGTTACCATTACTCCTTTGCCAACCTATTCTTCGTCCGACTCATCGATCTCGCACAACACATCGCCCAATCCCACGGTTTCTCCCTCGGCGAAATAAATTTCCTTGACCGTTCCCGAATATTCGGACTTAATCATCACGGGGCCATCCAGCGTGTCAATCTGGAGCAAATCATCCCCTTCCGCGACCAATTCGCCTTCCTGACAACACCAACACTCCACCGTGCCTTCCTCCGAGTCACCGGCCAGTTGTTCAAGTTTTACCTTAGGCATGGGTCACAACCTCCGTTTTTTGTGTTTCCATCCTTCGGAACGCTTCTGCCGCGCGATACGAACTCCGGACATACGGGCCGGCAAAAACCTCCCTGAAACCGATCTGTTTTCCCAATATTTCAAACGCGCTAAAAACATCCGGATGCGCAAATTCAACCACCGGAATATTCTTCGCTTTGGGCCTCAAATACTGCCCGATCGTCAGCACGTCACAATCCGCTGAACGCAAATCCTCCATCGTCCGGCGCACATCCTCCCGCGTCTCGCCGAGGCCCAGCATCAAACCGCTCTTCGTCGTCATTTCCGGGCAAATTTCCCGAACTGTCCGGAGCAATTCGAGTGACCGTTGGTAATCGGCCTGCGGACGAATTCCGGCTGACAAACGTTCCACCGTTTCAACATTATGATTAAAAACATCCGGCCGCGCGTCACAAACTATTTTGACCAATTCCGTTCTCGCGTGAAAATCCGGCGTCAGCACTTCAATCGTCGCCTGAGGCATCAACGCGCGAACCGCGGAAATCGTTTTCGCGAATTGACCGGCCCCTTCATCGGAAAGATCGTCTCGAGTCACCGACGTAATCACAACATGCTCAAGCCCAAGCTGATTTGCCGCCCGCGCGACCCGGGCCGGCTCTGAGGGATCAACATCTTCGGGAACCCCGGAATTAACCGCGCAAAAACGGCACGCGCGCGTGCAAATATTCCCCAAAAGCATGAAAGTCGCAGTCCGCGAGGCCCAGCATTCCAGGCGATTAGGACAGTGGCAGGATTCACAAACGGTATTTAGACCGAATTCGTGGACAATTTCTTGCGTGGGATGCGTCGAACTCGAAGGCAATTGCCTTCTCAGCCAATCTGGAAAACGTTCCATGTACACCTGAACAAAACTTTATACATCAAATCCAATCATTCAACACTTATGCACGAGCTTATACAAAAAATATCGCTAACAGTCAAGATAATAGTAGTTTACGTCATTTTTGACGGGAACTTAAGCCGCGTGGAATCGAAATATCCAGCACTTTAATTTTTCCGGCGTGTTTCGGGCCCGCGCCTGTTTTGAGCCCGCGCTTCGGAAAAGCCAAAGTCCCCGTCACGCCTGCCCGCACCGCAACGCCCAACACCTCCCCCGAATCGCTATTCAAGCCGGACGGGATATCGACGGATAAAACTTTTTTGCCGGACGCGTTGACAAGTTCGATCACATCCCGAAAAACACCCTCGACGGCCCGCGTCAGCCCGATTCCGAAGATCGCGTCGACAATTAAATCAGCCGAATCAATAAGTTTCCTTACCTCACTCATAGACGCTTTTGTCATCCCCGCATGCTTCTGGCGGGGATCCATAACAGATTCCCGCTTGATACTTGCCTGCCTTGCCGGTAGGCGGGCGGGAATGACACCGCTCTCGTTCAACGTACGCACCATTTCAACAATAGCAACCGGGATTCTCATCTTTTGAACAATCGCGAAATTGATTTTCGGGTCGCCTTTCAGCTCATCCGGATTCCCAAGCAAAACAATTTGAACCGAGAACCCGGCATTCGCCAAGTGGCGCGCCGCGACAAGCCCGTCGCCGCCGTTGTTGCCTCTCCCGCAAATGACGAGAACTTCGAAGTTTTTCTTCTTGAAAATCGCCTGTGCCAGTTCCGCGATCCCGCGCCCCGCGTTTTCCATTAAAATTAAACTCGGGATGCCGCACTCCTCGATCGCGCGCCGGTCCAGCTCTTTCATTTTCGCGGTGGTGATGTATTTCATAAAAGTCCCCTGTCATCCCAAAGACTTCGATTGTCATGCTGAGCACAGCGAAGCATCTCTGTTTCCTGATCCTTCGTCGGTCCGCTCCTCAGGATGACATTTTTGACTTATTCCTTTTAACTTTTTACTTGTTTTTTACTTTTGAATTTTGCCTTATATCGTACGCCACAATCCCGAACGCCACGGTGACATTCAGCGAATTTTTCAGCCCCGCCATTTCAATCTCAAGCGCCCGGTCGCAATATTTCCCGATATCATCGTCCACGCCGTGAATTTCATTTCCCAAAACAAGGCAAACCGGTTTTCCGGGCTGATAATCCTGATACGGAACGCTTTTTTCCATTTGCTCGAGCAAAACAATTTCGTAGCCCTGTTTTTTCATCTCCTCAAGCGCTTCAAGGACGTTCCACCGGTGCTCCCACGGAACGGTTTCTTCGGCCCCGAGCGCGGTCTTTGAAATCTTCTGGTCCGGCGGCTTGCCCGTAATCCCGCACAGCCAGATTTTTTCCACGCCGGCGCCATCGGCCGTCCTGAAAATCGAGCCGACATTGTACAAGCTCCGAATGTTATTCAGCACAACCGTCAGCGGAATCGTTTTTCGCTCCGCGCGGATTTCCGACTGCCGTTCCACCAATTCCTTGTGTGATAGTTTTCTCATAACAAGCGCCCTATCTGTTCTCTCCTTCACTCTTCACTCTTCACTCTTCACTCTTCACTCTTCACTCTTCACTCTTCAC
>CAZFUU010000141.1:0-4514 GCA_964522565.1 uncultured bacterium
AGTCCCGTCGCATTCTTCCTTATTTCTACAACCATTTCATTCCCGATCGTTCCCTCGCGCAAGAAAATCCCGACCGTATGATCCGCGCCCTTATCTGCCGGGAATTGATGCATTTTCTCTTTGCTGGGGATTGACTTTGACGGATCCTGCAAATCAAACTCGATGTCATATATTTTGTCAGCAATATAGAACGTGAACTTTCCCGACTCAACATTACCGAGAATGTTCCGGGGGAAGCGACCGGCGATGTCCATCGCCTTCCGGTAACCGGGATCATGCAATGCTTTTGGATAAACTTTTTCTTCCGCTTCCATCCGAAGTTCTGAGCGAAATTTCTTCGGAAAACGAGAGCGGGCAATTTCCTCCGCCTTGCTGATTAATTCCTGTTTCGCCCGTTTAATCCATTCTTCAACTTTTTCTTTGTCCCCATGCACCCCTCGGGCATTAATATAAAGCTTGAGTTTCGGCTCCGTCCCAGACGGTCTGACAATAACTTTGCTTCCATTTTCAAGAATAAGCTCGATAAAGTTTTCTTTCGGCAGAATGTTGCCGTCCGCATGCGCAAACGAATAAATTCCGGTCAGCTCGGCCTTAGGAATCGGCACACCGCTTTTACGTTGAATCTGCTTTAAGATCCGGTCAAAACGCCCAGACGCATCAGAACTATCAAACGTAATTAGACCATAGCTGTCCGCATCAAAAAGAACATTTCCTTCAAGATCAACTGCAGTTTGTGAGCGGTAATCTTTAATGACGGCAACCTTGACCCCCGCAATTTTTTTGGGCGGTGTCTGGCGAAACATTTGCAGAATGCTCGGTTTTCCATCCTCCGCTTTAATAATCTCCATCGCTTCCTGTTCAGAAAAAACGACGCCGTCGTATTCTTTCGCGACGCTCACGATTTGCTCAGCAAAATAACCGTACTTTCTGTAAATCTCGTTCAATCGATCCTCTAAAGAAACCCCTTCCTTTCGAAGCCGGCCAATCAATTCCACGAACCACATAATGCCAGCAATCGCGTCCTTGTCATGCGGGCTGTCGCTTGTCAATGTTCCGAGAGACTCTTCGCCTCCAAACAAGAAAATTTCGGAATGTTTCAAAGCCAGCTTGATTTTTTCCGCTTTCGGAAGCCGTATCCAGTCCCGCTCAGAGATATTTGTCGCTTTCTGGATAATTTTCGCGCGCTTTTCTATTTCATCTCCGATATATTTGAAACCCGTCAACGTCTCGACCACCGAAATCCCCGCATCCCGGGCAATTACTTTCATTAAATCGCTCGAAACCACCGTGCTTGCCATAAATGTTTTTGATATATTTTCGATAAGCTGCCGGGCTGTTTGAAAAAGAGGAGACCTGTCTGCGCCCGACGATTTGTTTTGTCCTTCTTTTGCCAGATCCCGTAATTCGCGAATAATATAATCCGCGAGAACGGCAAGCTGCTGATTGCCGTTTAAAGACACATAATCATCGATGCTTTTGGCTTCTTTGCGCAAATCTTTTTTTGCCGCGACGGCGGGCCTGTCGCCGTCCGGATCAAGCCAAAACACCATTTCGGCATTTTCCTGAACCGCTCTGTTCAATGCCACCTCCCGTGCTTCATCCAATTCAGGATTCGGCATTCCCCCTTTGACTTCTTCTGTTGTCCCTTTGCCAAAATCCGGATCTGGGATACTTTGAATCCACACGATCTGATTCGTGTCAATTCCTCGCCGCTGAAACATCTGTTCAAGAATATGGCGGCCCACGCCAAACAGCGGAGACACCACGATTTTGACATCAGGGGAGCTTCCAAGATCTATTTTGTTTTTATCAAAAACTCCGTTGACGATGTGAATTCCTTCTTCCAGCTCGGCGCGAATAAATTGTTCGTCAGCACGGTAAGGGTCATTTTTCCCGCCGATTAATCGAACGTCTCCTTTTTGGACTGCTGCATTAAAAGCATCATCCAGATGCTCGAGAATATTAATTCCTTCGTAAGAGAGGCCTGCAAGCATTTCCGGAGTCGCCTCATTCAGCTTCTGGCCAACCAAAGCTGCAAATTGCCCGGTCGCCTGTGAGCCATCCGGCTTATACGGCTTATTTCCATTGTCCGAGGAACGATTGTGACTCGCGGTATTCATCGAACCGGAAACGATCCGGACATTTTCATTGCCGGGGACGCTTGATACGTCTAATTGATGCGCTGAAAATGCGATTTGAGGAGTAGAAACAGGAATTTGAAAAACATAAACCTTTGTACCTTGAATCGCGTTCAGCAAGGCTTCCAACTTCACTTGGGATCCGATTTCTCCTTTAACAGGATCCCACGATCCGTGCCTGGAGTCGCCCCCAATCACAACCGCTTTCTTTTCAGTATCAGGGTTAAATTTCGGATCAACGGACCTAATGATTTCATTGTAATTCGGGCTGGCAACGGCCAATGCGTGCGCCAGCATAAATTTGCCGATTGTGAATTGATTTATCCGGTTCGTGCCCCATTCTTTTCGCGTCCCCCGCATGCCCGCGGTTCCAGCGACAACTTCCGTATACCAATCATCGTTAATCACGCCCCATGCTTCGGCGCGATTTTGCGCCTGATTCGCGGCCTTAAATTCTTTTTCGATCCTCGCGTGAACAACCCGGTGCGCTGTCCCGCCCCACAACATAATGTTCTTAACAGCCGATTTACTAATCAGGCCGTCTGCCTTTGCCTGCTCCGCTAATTTAATAAATCCCTTGGCGCTCTCTTCGATCTCGAAAAACACCGGAGTTGATCTGTCCTGCAATTCTTCTTTCCATTTTACGAAAAGATTTGTAATATTTTCTGGCGTGTTTTCTTCTAGCTTTTGCGTTCTTTGCGCCAAATCAGAAAAAGCCGCCTCAGTCGTTGCGGGGCCATTCCCCACCCAAATGGTGCCCGGAGGCGCTCGATCCCCAACTGAAACAATAACCATTTTCCCCAGATTTTCTTCAAGCTTGAGCTCAACAACCGGATAATCATTCCCGTCACGATCAAACTCATCCCCCCAATATATTAACTGTTCATCTTGTTCGACATATTTGAGCAAATTTTTCAAAGCGGCTTGTTTGTTCACACCCGCAGGATTTACCGAAATTGTCGTCGCCCCGCTCACCACCACTTCAAGGCCTTCCAAACCCGCCTCTGTGTATTTATTTTCCAGCAATTTCTTGACAAGATCCCGAGTTTCCTTGCTTTCGCGGATCCCCTTCAAGGCCTCTATTTTAACTGCAATACTGGTATCTCGATCATAAAATACAGGAATTGCTGAACGCAAAACTTGCTGAAGAGACGCATAATGTGGCATTCCTAAAATTTCCGGCGCGACAGATCCGGTTTTGATATCTTCCAGCGTCTGTTTTAAAACCTCCAATGCTTTTGCCTTGTTTGCGGCATTTGCCAAAGCACCTTTCCGGTAGCTTTTTACTTCATAAGGAATTCCGTCTTCGAACACATACAGCTGGGCGCCTTCATTTGTGTAAATCATTAAATTGGAAAGTTCTTCGGGGCTGAGCCGGACCTGTTGGCCCGCTTTCGTGATTCCTTCTCCTTCTTTCATCACAAGATCCGCGACAAGCCGGGGATACTGAACATCCATCGGCTGGCCGGTAATAATGGCGATACGGAAACCGGCTTTAAGAAGCGTTGCGATAGCAGAACGCATTTTAACCGTAAGATTTGCCCCGCGATCCGCCAGGGTTTTATCCACGTCCATGACAAGCACGCCGGGCACGTCTTTGCGCTGCAAATGGGGAGGTATAATTTCCTGGCTTGGCAACGCGGAAACCCCCAGCATCGCGATCCCCGACCCGGCTTCCACGACATTCCTCAAGTCGCCGGTACGCAAAACCGCCATCAAATGCGCCATGACGCTTTTATTCAGCACCTCAATATTTTTTTCGCTTCTGAAAAATTGATGCGTAGAACTTCCGAAGATTCCGAAATGCCGATCCTGCTTGAGCTTGTCCATTAACCCCTGCTGTTTGGCGGTGTCATAAAGCGGGACAAAAATAGCGCCGCGGCTCTGAGCGATTTCTTTTTCCTCTGCCGACAAAACATATGTATAAAAGAAACCGACTTCCCGGTTCTTCGGCTCGCTTAAACTGTGATAATAAAACACACCGTCCCGATAGTCCGAATCGTCCTTGAAGTTCTCATCCGACACCTTAAGCGCGCCTTCATGAAGCGTGATATCCTGCAACCTATTTTCCTCAATGCTTTCCAAACCGGTAGTTTTCAGAATCTCCGCGGCCGCTTTTTTTCTCAGCCGTTCGGCCTGATAAGCATAAAGGGCCTGCTTGTCCGGATACCGGGCCTTTGCTTCTTCATAATCAAAATCGTTTTTGCGTAAATGCCCTGAAGGGATATCGCTTCGCTTGTCTCCCCTCCGTTCAAGCAGGACTTCCCCATCTTGAGACATAATGATGACATTGACGTTAGCGTGCTGAACTGCCGCATCCGCCCTGCCGTGCGCTTCTACCCAATGAACGCCGTAATGGAGCCAAAACCGGCCGCC
>CAZFUU010000142.1:0-4466 GCA_964522565.1 uncultured bacterium
TGAACGAACCCCCCGGCGCGCGCCTTCGGGTCGGTTTGAGCGGGCTCGCGATGGCGGAATATTTCCGCGATGAGGCGCATCAGGACGTTCTCCTGTTTGTGGATAATATTTTCCGGTTTGTCCAGGCGGGCGCGGAGGTCTCGGCACTGCTCGGACGAATGCCGTCCGCGGTCGGTTATCAGCCCACTCTCGGGACGGAAATGGCGCAGCTTCAGGAACGTATTGCTTCGACAAAATCGGGCTCTATCACGTCAGTACAGGCCATTTATGTCCCGGCGGATGATTTGACGGATCCGGCGGCGGCGACCGCGTTTTCCCATCTGGACGCGACGACGGTGCTTTCCCGCCAAATCGTCGAACTGGGCATCTATCCGGCCGTCGATCCTCTGGATTCGACGTCCCGGATGCTTGACCCGAAAATCGTTGGGGCGGCGCATTACAACACCGCGCGGCAGGTCCAGTCGGTTCTCCAGCGCTACAAGGATTTGCGCGATATTATCGCCATTCTGGGCATCAACGAATTATCGGAAGAGGATCGCCTGACGGTTTCCCGCGCGCGGAAAATCCAGAAATTTCTTTCCCAGCCGTTTTTTGTCGCTGAAGCGTTTACGGGGCAAAAAGGCAAATACATCAAGCGCGAAGAAACCATCAAGGGTTTTCAAATGATCGTGGACGGCAAACTCGACCACGTCGCCGAGCAGGAATTCTACATGACCGGCGGAATCGACGAAGTCCTTGCAAACGCCGAAAAGCGGAAAGCGCGTTAGAGGCATCCGATGCTTGAACCGTTTCTTGTGCGGATTATTACGCCGAAAAAAATGTTTTACAGCGGGCATGCCGACGCGATGGTCGCGCCCGGCGCAGACGGCCTTTTCGGCGTGTTCCCAAACCACGCGCCCTTGATGACTCAATCTTCCGGCGGGCGCCTGAAAATCCGGGAAGCGCAGAAGGAGGAACGGTTTTTTAAAATCGGGCCCGGGTTCATCGAAGTTGAGGAAAATGAAGTCATTATTTTAACCAAAGAAGCCGAAGAACTTCACGGCGTCACATCCCTCATAGAGCCCCGTCTTAATATTCCGTCCGCTTGGTCGCAAACCATTGCCGCGACTCAAGTCCCCGATTTGGAATAATCGGGCAAAACAACGCTCTTATCCCTTTATTGGAATATGTTATAATGCCCTTCATGAAAACCGGTTTGAACCAAACCAAGGAACAATCTCAAGTGCAAGTTCCTCTTTTGAATCTGCAAAAACAATACGCGTCGATTAAATCGGAAATCGACGAGGCGGTCGCGCGCGTCATCGCGAGCCAGTATTTTATTTTGGGCCCAGAAGTCGAAGCGTGCGAGAAAGCGGTCGCGGAATATTGCCACGCTTCATACGCGGTGGGCGTTTCATCGGGAACCGACGCCCTGCTGATCGCGCTCATGGCTGAAAATATCGGCCCCGGCGATGAAGTCATTACCACCCCGTATTCTTTTTTCGCGACGGCTGGCTGTATCGCGCGCCTAGGCGCCAAACCGGTCTTTGTCGATATTGAGCCGGACACATTCAACCTCAACCCTTCTCTCATTGAAAAGAAAATCTCCCAAAAGACAAAAGCGCTGTTACCCGTTCATTTGTACGGCCAGGCGGCCGAGATGGATCCGATTCTCGCGATCGCGAAAAAACACGGGCTGATAGTGATTGAAGACGCCGCGCAGGCCATCGGCGCCGAATACAAAGGAAAACGCGCGGGGGCGCTTGGCGATTACGGTTGTTTTTCATTTTTCCCGTCCAAAAATCTCGGTTGTTTCGGCGACGGCGGGCTCGTCACCGTCAATTCCGGAGACAAAGCCAAAAAACTCAAAATTCTCCGCAATCACGGCATGAACCCCAAATATTACAACGCCTTTGTCGGCGGAAATTTCCGGCTCGATGCGTTGCAGGCGGCCGTCGTGACGGTCAAAATAAAATATCTCGACGGCTGGTCGGAAAACCGTTCCAAAAACGCGCGAACATATGACCGTTTATTCTCTGAATCCGGACTCGTCAAAAGCGGGCTTGTTCGGCTTCCGGTCGTCAAGCAAAGCCGCCATATTTTCAATCAATACGTCATTCGCGCCAAAAAACGGGACGCGCTGGTTCAGCATTTGAAAAAAAATGATACCGGCTGCGAAATTTATTATCCCGTTGCCCTGCATCTCCAGGAGTGTTTCAAATTTCTGGGGTGCCGGCCGGGCGACTTCCCCGAAAGTGAAAAAGCGGCGAATGAAACGCTGGCGCTGCCGGTTTATCCGGAGCTTGAAATTTCCCAGCTTGAACACGTTGTGCAGATAGTCAAAAATTTTTACGGCTGCTAATAAAAAAAGGAGCTGTTATGCTCAAAATGCTTGAGGTCGTCGGGACTTCGCCCGAAGGTTTTTCAGAAGCCGTTCAGTCCGCGATTGATGAAACCGCCAAAACCGGCGCGAAAATTCATTTTCTGCAGGTTCTGGAAGAACGCGGATCTGTGCGGGACGGAAAAATCAGGGAATTTCAGGTCGTATTGAAAATCGCGGTCGAGGCCTGAATCGACTCAAAACCTGTATGATCGAATCGACCCGGATTCGCACACTGAACCAGCGCCGCATTCAAAAACGCTCTTTTGTTCTCTACTGGATGCAGGCGTCCCAGAGAGCTGAATTCAATCACGCGCTTGAATACGCGGTGCTGAACGCCAACGAGCTTGGACGGCCGCTTCTTGTTTTTTTCAACCTCTTCGATTCTTTTCCGGAAGCCAATGAGCGCCATTACGCGTTTATGCTGGAAGGATTGCGCGAAACCGAACGCGCCCTGAACGCGCGCGGAATCAAATTGATTGTTTGGCGCGGCAGGCCGGAATTGAACATCCCAAAAATCGCGCGCAACGCGTCGCTTGTCATTACAGACCGCGGATATACGCGAATTCAGCGCCGGTGGCGGGAAACCGTCGCTAAAAAAATTGATGTTCCCCTCATTCAGGTGGAAAGCGATGTCGTCGTGCCGGTTGAAGCCGCTTCCGCGAAGCAGGAATACGCGGCCGCGACCATTCGCCCGAAAATCACGAAACTGCTTCCCGCTTACCTGAAGCCGTTCCGGGAAATCCCGCTCAAAAAGAATTCGTCGCGTATCAAGCTTAAGACGATTAACCTTCAAAACATTGGCCGTCTGCTTAAAACTTTAAAAATCGACCATTCTGTCAGGCGCTCGCCTTATTTCAGCGGAGGGCTGCCGGAAGCGCGAAAACATTTGAAAGCGTTCATCCGTTCTAACCTTGCCCGTTACGACGAAGCCCGGAACGATCCGAATGAAAACGGCACGTCAAATCTGAGCCCCTATCTGCATTTCGGCCAGATTTCCCCGCTTGAAATCGCGCTCGCGCTTTCAAACCAAAAGGGGCCTTCGGTTGAAGCGTATCTCGAAGAATTAATCGTGCGGCGGGAATTAAGCATGAATTATGTTTTTTACAACACAAATTACGATTCATTTGCCGGCCTCCCTGCCTGGCCCCAAAAAACGCTCGCGAAGCACCTGAAAGACCGGCGGGAGTATGTTTATTCCCTCGCTGATTTTGAACGCGCGAAAACGCGCGACCCCTACTGGAACGCGGCGCAAAAGGAAATGGTGGTGACGGGAAAAATGCACGGCTACATGCGAATGTACTGGGGCAAAAAAATCCTGGAATGGAGCAAAACACCCGAAGAAGCATTTCAAACCGCGATTTACCTGAACAACAAATACGAGCTCGACGGGCGCGACCCGAACGGGTTTGCGGGCGTCGCCTGGTGTTTCGGCAGTCACGACCGCCCGTGGGGTGAGCGCGCCATTTTCGGCAATGTCCGCTACATGAACGCCGCGGGGCTTAACCGGAAATTTGACGCCGACGCTTACGCCAAAAAAATCGAGGCGGCGGAGAGTTTCCCGGGATTTTAATGTTCGCCCTGAAAAAACAGTTTAACGCTTTCAATCGCGTCTTCGGCGTCGTCCCCTTCCGCTTCGATATAAATCTTCGACTTCCAGGCGATCGCCAGGACAAGCAGTCCCAGGATGTTCTTCCCGTCAGCGGTGATTTTGCCTTTTCGCACCCGAATGGCCGAACGAAATCGTCGCGCGCTTTTGACAAACCGGGCAGCCACCCGAAGATGAAAACCCAGCCTGCTCGGCATCACGATTTCAGTCGCCCGAACCGCGGATTCCTTTATCATTTCCATAAGCGGACACTCCCTGACTCAAATGGCCTGGGAATAGTATACTCCTCTCAACCATTCTGACGAGGTTTATAATTGAGCATCGTAAAACAACCCGGGGGCGGTTCGCGCTAACCGATGAGCTGGCTTAGAATTATGCCGGAACCGTCCCTGAATCCTCTCGTGACTGGCGGGTATTAAACATTTCCGGTGACATTCTCCGATTAAGGGGTCGATTTGAGACGGAAAACATGATAGATTCAAGCGGATGAACATCGCT
>CAZFUU010000143.1:0-4452 GCA_964522565.1 uncultured bacterium
CGGAAAGAATTAAGCCGGAAGGCGAAGTCGGCCGGCGCGTCTAAAATTTATATTCGCGACTTGAAACGCGAATTCGCGGAGGACTTTATTATTCCGGCGCTCCGGTCGCATGCCAGATATGAGGGGAAATACCTGATGGCGACCTCGCTCGGCCGGCCGCTGATTGCCAAGCACCTGGTGCAGGTGGCTACGCAGGAGAAAGCCGAATGGGTCGCTCACGGATGCACGGGGAAGGGCAACGACCAGGTCAGGATTGAAGTGGGCGTCAGGACATTAAACCCCGGGCTGAAAATCGTGGCGCCGCTCCGGGAGTGGTCGTTTCGTTCCCGCGAAGAAGAAATCGATTATGCCAAAAAACATAACATCATGATTTCCGTGACCAAAAAAAGCCCGTATTCAATCGACCGGAATATCTGGGGAATTTCGATTGAGGCGGGCGCGCTGGAAGATCCGTGGCAGGAGCCGCCGCTCGACGCATATGCGATGACGCGCCCGATTGAAAAGACGCCAAAAAAACCGGAATACATTACCATCGGATTCCAGGACGGCGTTCCGGCGTCTCTTGACGGAACCGCGATGGGGCTGGTGTCGCTGATTGAAAAACTCAATGAAATCGGCGGCCGGCACGGGGTGGGACGGCTGGACATGATCGAAAACCGGCTTGTCGGAATCAAATCAAGGGAGATTTACGAGGCCCCAGGCGCGACGATTTTATATTCGGCGCATCAGGCGCTTGAAGATCTCGTGATGGACCGGGAATTCAGTCATTACAAACGGCTCCTGGCGGAAAAATACGCGGAGTTGGTTTATTTCGGGCTGTGGTTTAGCCCGCTTCGGGAAGCGCTGGATAAATTTTTCGCGCACAACCAGAAAAAAGTGACCGGCATGATCCGGCTCAAACTTCAACACGGGCAGGCGGTCGTGGTCGGGCGAAAATCCCCGTTTTCCTTGTATTCGGAGAAACTGGCGACCTATTCGGAGAAAGATGAATTTGACCGGACGGCGGCGGCCGGATTTATGAAAATATGGGGCATGCCGTACCAGATTCGGAATGAGGGCGAATAACCGGCGGGGATGATGATGAAAAAACTGTGGGGCGGAAGATTCAGGGGCGAGCTTGATGCTGAGGCGAAAAAGTTTTCATATTCCCTGGCCGTCGATCACGAACTGATGTCGGCCGACATCCTTGTTTCGGAGGCGCACGTGACGATGCTTCGCCGCGTCGGATTGCTGACGAAAAATGAGGCGGGCAGAATTCTCAACGCGCTCAAAAAAATTCCGGCGGAATTCAAAAAGAATACCGTTGAACGGCTGGCCGGACGGCACGAGGATGTCCACTCGCTGATTCAATCGCTGCTTGAACGGAAAATCGGCGCGGCGCTCGCGGGGAAACTGCATACGGGGCGGTCCCGGAATGATTTGGTCGCGACATCCACGAAAATATACATTCGCGAAACGGCCGTCCGGACGATTGCCGCTTTTCGGCGGTTTCAATCCGCGTTGGTATCGCGGGCTGAAAAATTCCGGGATGTGCTGATTCCGGGGCATACCCATCTTCAGCGCGCGCAAATCGTAACGGCCGCGCATTATTTTTTGGCGTATGTTGAAATGGTCGAGAGGGACAAGACCCGGATGACGGATGCCGTTGACCGGATGAACGAATGCCCGTTGGGGTCGGGAGCTTTGGCGGGGATCGGTCTTCCGCTTGACCGGGATTTTGTTTCCCGGAAACTGGGATTTCGCAAGCCGGCCGCCAACAGTCTGGACGCGGTGAGCGACCGGGATTTCATCGTTGAGATTATTTCGGCGGTAGCCGTCGCACTCATGCATTTGTCCCGGCTCGCGGAAGATTTGATTATATGGAATTCACAGGAATTCGGGATCGTGGAGCTTGACGACAGGTTTTCAACCGGCTCAAGCTTGATGCCGCACAAAAAAAATCCGGACATGCTTGAACTTGTTCGCGGCAGGACTGGCCGGGCGTATGGCGCTTTGATATCGGTATTGGTGACGCTGAAAGGCCTTCCGCTCGCTTATAACCGCGATATGCAGGAAGACAAAAAACCGCTTTTTGAAGCGCTGGCGCTGATCAATGATTCGCTTGATGTTCTCGCGGGCGTAGTCGGAACGCTTGAGTTTAACCGGAAGCGGTGCCGTGAAGCGTCTCATGACAGCTTTTTGTTCGCGACCGATCTGCTGGAATATCTCGTTCTCAAGGGTGTTCCGTTCCGGGACGCGCACGAAAAGGTCGGCAAAGCGGTGCGGTACGCGACGGAACATCAGATGGCGCTGAATGAGTTGCCGCTTGCCGTGTACAAAAAATTGTCGAAAAGTTTTGAGCCGGATCTTTTTGACCTGTTTGACCCCCGGGCCTCCGTCGAAAGAAAAATGACGCGGGGGAGCACCCGTCCGGCGCTGGTGAAAACACAAATTAACGCGTGGAAGAAGCGGTTGTCGGCGTTATCTCGAGCGAAATAATCCCGAAAGGCAGAATCGTGCACGATTTTCATTATCATCATCACCGGCTGTATTGTGAAGGGGTTCCTGTCCGCGACATTGCGGAAAAAGTCGGGACACCGTGTTACGTCTACAGCTTCAAAACGTTTATTGACCACCTGAAAAAAATTCAGCGCGCATTCCAGTCCGTCCGTCCGCTGATTTGCTATTCGATGAAAGCGTGTTCCAACATTGCGATTTTGCGCGCGCTCGTGAAAGCCGGGGCGGGCCTTGATATCGTGTCGGGCGGAGAGCTGTTCCGGGCGAAAAAAGTGAAATGCCCCGCGTCTAGAATTGTTTATGCGGGCGTGGGGAAAACAGACAAAGAAATTGAAGACGGGATTGACTCAAAAATTCTTCTGTTTAACGTGGAATCACTGTCTGAACTCGAACGCTTGCAGCGGGTCGCGGCGCGGCGCAAACGAAAAGTCCAGGTGTCTTTGCGGGTGAATCCGGACGTGGACGCGGAAACGCACGCGCACATTACCACCGGAAAAAAAGAGACGAAATTCGGTATTGATTTCGATACGGCGCGCCTGGCGTTCATGAAATCGGAACGATACCCGAATCTTCTGATTTGCGGAATTCATGTTCACATCGGTTCGCAGATCGTGCAGGGGGATCCCTTTGTCAAAGCGTTTCGAAAAACCCTGATTTTTGTGGCCAGCCTGGAGCAGGAAGGGCACAAAATCAGGTATCTGAATCTGGGCGGCGGTATGGGGATTATTTATCAGAATGAAAAACCCCAGACAGCCGATGAATTCGCGAAAAACATTCTGCCTCTTTTTGAAGGGCGCAGAGAACAGCTGATTCTTGAGCCGGGCAGGTTTATTGCGGGCAACGGCGGCATTTTTGTGTCGAAAGTGATACAGGTCAAAAAAACGGCCGAAAAAAATTTCGCGATTGTGGACGGCGCGATGAACGATTTGATCCGGCCCGCGTTGTACGGGTCCCGTCATGAAATTTTGTCGGTTGATGAACGGCCGGACCGCCCCTTGGCGCGATATGATGTTGTCGGGCCGGTTTGTGAAAGCGGGGATTTTCTGGCGAAAGACCGGGATTTGACCGAACTTCAGGCGGATGATTTGATCGCGGTGGCAAGCGCGGGCGCTTACGGTTTTTCAATGTCGTCTAACTACAATTCCCGGCCGCGCTCGGCGGAAGTGCTGGTTTCCGGCTCGCGTTTTTCGGTGATCAGGAAGCGGGAAACATATCACGATCTGGTGCGCGGGGAAAAAATTCCGTCCTGGGTGTAAAGAGGTTTCGGTGAAATCAATTTCATTTTTTAAAATGGCGGCGTCGGGCAATGATTTTGTCGTGGTCGATAACCGCAGGAAGCGTGTTCGAAATCCCCGGTTGTTTGCCCGGGCGGCCTGCCGCAGGCATTACGGAATCGGGGCCGACGGATTGCTGTTGATCGAGAAGTCAGAGCGGGCCGATTTTTTTCTGAAAATCATTAATTCGGACGGCTCCGAGGCGGAAACCTGCGGAAACGGTTTTCGCTGCGCCGCGTTATTCGCCAACCGGCTTCTCGGATTTCCGAAACGGATGGTGTTTGAGACGCTTGCGGGAAAAATTTTTGCGGCGGTGATTCGCGCCGGCTCGAGCCGAAGTCCCGCAAGGGTTCGCGTGAAGATGGCGGATCCGCGTGATTACCGTGCCTGTTTGAAAATCCCGGGAATTGAAAAAGAAATCCGGAATTTGCGTGGATTTTCCGGGGCGTCATTTGTGAATACGGGAGTGCCGCATACGGTCTTTTTTGTCAAAGATATTTCTCTCGCGCCGGTTGAATTGCTGGGGCGGCAGGTCCGGTTTCATCAAGTGTTTGCGCCCAAGGGGACGAATGTTAATTTTGTTCAGGCGGACGGCAGTCACCGGCTAAACATCCGGACGTATGAAAGGGGAGTCGAAGGAGAGACCCTTGCGTGCGGTTCCGGTTCGACGGCCGCGGCGTAT
>CAZFUU010000144.1:0-4409 GCA_964522565.1 uncultured bacterium
CAGGGCCTATGATGACGAGCGCCCGGTTGGCGAAAAGTTTGTGGTCAGGTATAACCCGTATGACAAGACGGGAACGCCGAACTTTTTGGGCAAGCTTCCTGTTCGGGCGGTGAACTCCGAAGAATTTAACTTTAACAAAATAAGGGATAAGAAAATCATTTTGGCTAATTTGGATCTTTTCGGTACGAAATATTGGATGTTTGCCAACGATAACCCGTCAGCCGCCCGTCATACATTGATGATTCCGGAAGAAGTGCGCCCGAATGTGCTTGAAGAGAAAGATGTGAAAGCGGTGCTTTTACTTGCGGGAAAGAATCCGGGACTTCAGTTTATTGCCAATACCGAAGCATATACAGTTAATCATCTTCATCTTCATATGACAACCGGTGAATTTCCGTTTGCGCGGGTTTCTCGCGATGCCGGGCAAATCATCAGCCGCCGCGAGGGCGTAGAAATTTCCACAAATCCGGCTTGGCCGCTAAGCCATATTACATTTCGCGGAAGCGATGTTGAACCGTTAGCAGCCGGAGTGTCAAAGCTTCTGGATGTTTTAAAAGCGGAACAAGGCGTGCCGTTCTGGCTGTTTTTCAGGGCCGGAGAAGTGACTGTGTTTATCGGAAATAAAACACCGCAACCAATGCCGGAAATCGAAGCCGTTTTTGGGAAAAATCATGTGATTCATGCCATGGAAGCCGCTGGCCTTTTCTCGGTTGAGGCGGAAAAAGCGGCTGACGAAAGCAACCAAGCCGCAAATGACGCGGCGGCAAAAGCTATTTATGAAAGGTTGACGGAAGAAGATCTTGTGAAAGCCCATCGAATAAAGAGCATGGACGCGAATTCCTTAAATCAGTTACTTCAAAAAGCAGGTTTCATTACCCGCTCTGAGCTGCGATCGATTTCGGCTAAATCGATCACTGCTTCGGGAGAGCCATTGAGGGCTCGCTCCGAGCTGCGGCAGGCGTATGCGGAAGTGCTCAATGGCCTTGAACAATATACCGCCAGTATGCGTGAACTCCGTGCCCGGATTGATACCGCGGAGGCGTATTTGAAAATCAACCGTGACGCCATGTCCGCAAAAGATTTGGAAGCGTTGCATCTGGCGGTTCAAAACGCCGCGGCTGAATATCAGGACCGTCTGCTTGTTTATGGGGATATTCTTGATAACAAAGGGGCGTTCACGGGTATCGGGACTTATGCGGTTTTGCCGGGGCTTGAAAAACCTGTTGACCGCGAAAGCAGTCATCGCCTCTCGGATGATGAGATGGAGCTTTTGTGGAGGCGAATAGACCATGCCGACCGGCTGGCAAGCATTCACGGCCGTTCGCTGACAGTGTCGGCGCCCTTGCGCGGGGTTGTGTTTGGCGGGTTCCAGGACGCGGGTCCTTTCATCAGGGGTTTCACGCCGCAGAATGTGCGACTGCTTGAGGATTTGCCGTCGATGATCACGATTCCAAGCCGCTTTCGATTGCACGCGACCGTTTCGCTGGCGAGAAATGATTCCGGCGAAATCGACCGCGGAAAAATCCATTACGTCAACGAAGCGTGGGGCTATACAAAAATTGTCGACGTTCCGGTCAAGCTGGATTAGGATTTTCGCGCGCCCGAAGGGCAGCTTGACGCTGTGGCGTATATTTTGGGGAATATTTTCGGAATGCACGGAATCAAAATTACCATTTCGGCCGATGAGCCGGCGATGCTGGTCGGAGGCGGTTTTGAAAGTTCAAACGCGTATAACCTCGCTGTTGCGCTTGTGGCGTCATTGCTTTATCAGGTTGTGGGCAAGAATGTAACCGTCGATGAGATTTTTTCGTTATTGCGCCGTGCCGCGCCGAATGAATTTCGCGATCGGACAGGGCTTCAGGGAGCTTTGGCGGCTTTGCATGCCGGAATTTCCCGCCATTATTTTCTGGGAGGAGTCAGGGATTCATTGGGCCACATCCGGAATCCTCATGCCGTGTTTTCGACGTCTCTGGCTGATGACTCTGCGTCGGCCTGGCTCAATGACCGCATGATGGCATTGATGCCGGGAATCAAATTGAAAAACGGCCAGCGCGTGGATGACCGTCAAGATGAATGGACCGGGCGCATGATGATGGACCTGATTGAGAAATACCGTGACGAGAAGAGCATCGAGGCGGCGCACAAGATGAAAACGCTTGTGAACCAGGCGAAAACAGCCATTGTTCTGCAGGATGTGGATCTCTTGATTGAATCGGTCCGCGAATATGCTGAAATCAGATATGGGTTTCAGAAGCGTTGGTACGAACTGGCCGGGGATGAGAAGCATCCTCTGCATGAGGTGTTGAAACAGAATGAATTTTTGAAGTCCAGAGGCCCCCGGAATCCCGATCTTTACACGGGAGGTTACGCGTCCCTGTTTGATTTGGCGAAAAAGCATCATGTGGCCGCATCACCGCTCGGCAAAGGCGGTTTCGGCGCGAACTGGATGCTTGTTGGCGAACCGGATAACCTTCGTGCGTTTGTGGCTGAAAGCAATTTGCCGCAGTTGACTGACGAAATGTCAGACGCCGCGTTGAAAGATAGAAGCGGGAAGGAATTATCTCTTAAAGGATGGTTGAAAGTCGGTTTGTCTGCAACGGGGGTTGAAATTTCCGAAGAACTTATATCGTTTGGGCATATTTCGCGGCCTCAGCCGGCGGTTTTCAATCAACGGTCTGGGATTGTGGAAACCGCGGAAACTTTGACAAGGGATATCGACCCGGCACGGCAGGTTTGGCAGAACCTGAAACAGGATCTTCAGAGCATGCGGCCGAATATTGAAATCGAAGAAGGAACGCAGCTTGGCCGTCTTTACAATATTTTGCGGCGGTCTTTAATGTCAATCAGTACCAAAATCCATAATGGCAATATTGATCCTTATGTTCATATCAACGTGCTCAAGGAAAAATTATTATCGCCGGACAAACGGTTTCATCCGATATCCCGTGAAGCCCGTGTCGGCGTGTTTCCGACAGCCGGGAATCCGCTTAATTGGGGGCATCTCGTAGTGGCGCTTGTGGCAATGGATCAGCTCAACCTTGATACGGTTGTCTTTTTGACACATGGCGAGATTGATTATAAGGAATTACCGGAAGAAGGTCGTGTTTCGGCGGCCGCCCGGCATGAAATGGTTAAAAGAGTCCTTGAGGTCTTTAGCCCGCTTTTCCGCTATACGGACGTGGCGATCGGAAACAATTTGAGGGCACAGGATAACGTCCACGGGCTTTTTGCTCTCAATCAGGGCCAGGAGATGAAAATTATTTATACTTCCGGAAGCGAAACGGAGGAAAGATTGCGCGGTATGGCGGCGTTGCACCGCGACGCGCTTCAAAAGCATCAGTTTGGCCTGAATGACAAACATAGTTATGAATGGGCGATTGCCGACCGCGGAGAGGTGGCCGGCCGTTTGAATGCTGAACTGATGGATCAAATCAGGCGGGACACCGGGCTGGATATTACGATTCATCTTTTGAAGGATCCTGATATAGACCTTGGTTTCAATTCTACGGACTATCGCCGCGGAGATAGCACCCAGGTTCCGCCGGCAGTGCATGAATATGCAGTTAAAAACGGGCTTTACGGATATCCGAAGCCAAAGGTTTCGGCGAGCGTCGTTCCAGAACCGAGGTCGGAGTTACGTTTGGCGCCGGAGGCGCAGTCACTAGACACAAGCGCACAAGTCACCAGGCACCAGACCCAAGACACCCCTCGTAGGGGCGGCGAAAAGCCCGCAAGCGCACAAGTCACATCGCCTGTGACGGCATTATCCGATGCCGCGCGGAGTATTCAGAAAATGCAATTTAACTTGCCGCAAAATAAAATGGTGGAGCGGTTGAGCGAATTGTTTGACGCGAAAGTGGCTGAAGTTGTTGGCGCCGCGCGTGTTGGGGCGTTGAGCCAACACCGCGTATTGGTTTTGGAATACACGGATGAGATGGGATTTGCGGGGATTGTCAATCCGTTGTCACGTTCCGAGTTGAGGATTGCGTTATTTACGCAAAATGAAGCGCTTTACCGGCGTCTTGAAGTGATTCGCGAGTCAATTTCTGACGAGTTACGATCCCGGCTCATTATTCGGATGGATCGCGCTATGATCCTGGATGAGATTGAGCGGCGCTTGGGCCTTAATCCTGACGAAATGATCCAGATTGTGACGCCGGTGAAGGGGATGAGGACTGAAGGGCTGACAGGCGCGCTTCTTGTTGCGGGCGCCGGAGTTGCAGAGACATACTCCGGGACGATTGTCGAAATGGTTGAAGAGGGCAGGCAGCACGTGCCGCAGGGCCGCCAGGTGTTTATCACGCTTGATGACATTGCCAGGGCCTTGACGGTTGAAATGGCGGGTGTGAAGGCGCAGGCACGGTCGGCGTAAGGAAAGAGTCATCCCGGCGAAAGCCGGGATCCAGGTA
>CAZFUU010000145.1:0-4356 GCA_964522565.1 uncultured bacterium
GGCAGCGGGAAAACGCGCATCCTGACGTGCCGGATCGCCCATCTGATTTCCCAGAACATTCCGGCCTATCATATTTTGGGCGTGACGTTTACCAACAAGGCGGCGGATGAAATGAAACGCAGGGTGGGGATGCTGGTGAACCAGAATGTCTGGATTTCCACGTTTCACGCCACTTGCCTCAGGATTCTGCGCATGGACGGGGCTAAAATGGGGCTGAAAAAAGGTTTTACGATTTATGACGATCATGATCAGCTCGTCTTGATCAAGGAGTGCATGGAAACCTTGAGGAAAAGCGACCGTCAAATTAATCCGAAGGGCGTTCGCGAAAGAATTTCACGCGCCAAGGATTTTCTTTTGACGCCCGAATTGTTCCGGGAAACAGCGGCCGATTATTTCGAGCAGCATGTGGCGGATATTTATGAACTTTATGAAAAGCGGCTCACGGAACTGAACGCCTGCGATTTCGGTGACCTGATTATGAAAACGGTCCTGCTGTTTGAACGCGTGCCCGAGGTGCTGGCAAGCTGGCAGGAGCGGTTCCAGCATATCCTGATTGACGAATATCAGGACACCAACCACGCGCAGTACCGGCTGGTGCGCCGGCTCGCGGAAAAATTCCGGAACATTACGGTTGTCGGGGACCCCGACCAGTCCATTTACGCATGGCGCGGCGCGGACATTCAGAACATCTTGAATTTTGAACAGGATTATCCGAACTGCCGGGTGGTGAAGCTGGAGCAGAATTACCGTTCTTCGCGGACGATTATTGAGGCCTCCAACGCGCTGATCACGCACAATTCATACCGAAAACCCAAAACGCTCTGGACCGCGCGGGAAGCAGGGGAGAGAATTTCGCTTTACGCGGCCGAAGATGAACGCGACGAAGCGGAATTCGCGGCGCGCAAGGTGCTGGAGCATCAACGGAAAGGCGGCCGGCTTTCGGACTGTGTGATTTTTTACCGGTTGCACGCGCAGTCCCGCGCCCTTGAAGAAACGCTGCTCAAATTGAATATTCCGTACCGGATTGTCGGTGGGGTCCGGTTTTATGACCGAAAAGAAATCAAGGATACCATTGCCTATTTGAAATTGATTGCGTCCCCCGAAGATTATTTGAGTTTCAAACGCGTCGTCAACGTGCCGAATCGCGGCATCGGAAAAAAGACGATTGAGGTTCTCGACCACTACCGCTGGAACAACGGCGAAAAGCTGGCCGGAGTGCTTCAGGATGTCGACCGGCTGGAGGGGCTGGGGCCGAAAGCGCGTCAGGCGATTCGCAATTTCGACGCGATGGTGGAAGCGTTCCGGAAGAAAAATGGAAAGGTTAATATTTCCGAGCTCCTTGAGGCCGTGCTCGAGCGGTCGGGATATTTGGAATCGCTGCGAAACGAACGGACCATTGAGGCCAAGACGCGCCTGGAAAATATTCAGGAATTTTTCACGGTGGTTCAGCAATTTGAGGAAAGATGGCAGAAAGAACTGCGGGAACATGACGGCCGCGGGGAGCGCCCGTTTGAAGGCCTTTTGGAGTCGTTTCTGGAAAGCATCAGCCTGATGACCGCTATTGACCGGTGGGACGCGGGCAGCAACTCGTGCACGCTGATGACGGTTCATACGGCCAAAGGGCTGGAGTTTCCGGTGGTGCTGATGGTCGGAATGGAAGAAGAAATTTTTCCGCATGTCAACGCGTTCGGAGAGGAAATCGCGGAACTGGAGGAAGAACGCCGGCTTTGTTATGTCGGGATGACGCGGGCGAAGGAAAAGCTGTATATGATTTACGCGAATTCGCGGCGGCTCTACGGAAGCTGCCGTTACAATTTGCCGTCCCGGTTTCTGGGCGAAATCCCGAATCAGTTTTACGACGAAAATATTAGGTTTGATATGCCGATGGATTTAGATGAGCCCGTGATTGCCGATGATGATATCAAAGGGCGCGTGCTTTACGGCTGGTAATTGATTGGAGTAGCTGCTCGCTACTGTATTGAGTAGATTGAGTGATTCGTTGAAAAACGGGGATTTTCCGTAATGGAAGAATCGAGAAAAGCGAAAGCGAAAGAGTATCAGGAAATCCGTAACCGGCTTCGGCTGGGCGGGCTGGCTGTCACTTTTCTGATGCTCGGATTCGTGATTGTTTTCGGGTGGACGGATTTGTTTTACGGGTGGGCAAGCCCTGCTTCAAACCCGTATGCGGTGTTGGCTGTCTACTTTCTGGTTTTTTCCCTGTACGGGCTGTTATTTTCTTTTCCGCTTGATTTTTATTCGGGGTATATCCTGGAGCATCATTACGGCCTTTCGAATGAAACACCGGGATTGTGGTTCCAGGACTGGATAAAAAAATTCGCGCTTTCCTTCTCGCTGACGCTCGCTCTGGTCGTCGCTTTGTATTTCCTGATTTGGCGCCTGCCGCACACGTGGTGGCTTTGGGCGTGGGCGGGTTACGCGGCGGTGAGTTTGATTTTGGGAAAATTATTCCCGGTGTTGATTATTCCGATTTTTTACCGCTACAGCCCGATCGCGGACGAAACACTGAAACGCAAAATCGAAGCGCTCGCGGGCCGTTACGGCGTGTCCATCTCAAATGTGTCGTCGCTGAATTTGAGCAAGACCACCAAGAAAGCGAACGCGGCGTTTACGGGTTTCGGCAAAACCAAGCGGGTGATTCTGGCGGACACGCTTCTGGACTCCTTTACGCACGAAGAAATCGAAATGGTGCTCGCTCACGAGCTCGGCCATTACAAACATTGCGATATCTGGAAACAATTTGGTTTTGGCCTCGTCCTGTCATTCGCCGGATTCTGGATTGCCTATCAGGCGATCGGGCCCGTATCCGCCTGGTTCGGGTATTCGGGCGCGGCGGATGTCCGCGCATTTCCCGTTCTTCTGATGATTTCTTTTATTCTCGGGCTGGTCGCGGGGCCTTTGGCAAACGCGTTGTCGCGGTACGCGGAACGCCGGGCTGACTGGTTTGCCCTTGAAGCGACACGAAATAAAGGCGCGTTTATTTCGGCTATGACAAAATTAAGCGAAATGAACCTGGCCGATCCGGAACCGAATCCGGTCGTCGAATTTTTATTTTATGACCATCCTTCCATCGGCAAACGTCTCAAAATGGCGGAGCAGTATGCGTAAAATCATTTTTGTCACGATCGCCGTTCTGTTTTTTTCAACGACCAGCTGCCTGAAGGCCGACGACACTGAGCTTCAGCCGCTCGTCAGTAAAGCGGAAGAAGCGATTCGTCAGGAATCCTATCCGGCGGCGATTGCCATTCTGGAATCGGTGCTGACAAAGAACCCGCAGCACGAGAGGGCGCTGAATCTTTACCTGAAAGCATGCGATGACTACAGCAAAAAACTGGTTCAGCAGGGGAAATTTAACGAAGCGATGTTCTATATTGAAAAGTCCGACCGTCAGCTCCGCGGGTTGAGTCAGATTCCGGTGGATTCTCAAAGTGAAGAGGAAATGCGCGCCGACAGCCGTTTGAAACGCGAAATCGCGCACGCGAAAAAATTTTTGCTCCAGGATCAGAAAACGGAGGCGGATCAGGTTGTGGCGCTGAGCGCCGGGCGCGAACGCTACAATGAAGCCGTCAATCTTTATCACCGGCGGGATTACGAGGCGGCGGAGAAAATGCTGAAAGAAGCCCACGAACTTGACCCGTCGAATCCGCACGCCCTGGAATTGCTGGGGGAAATAGCGAATTTGAGTCACCGGCTGGAAGAAGCGCAGCAGTATTACGAAAAAGCATTTTCGATCAATCCGAACAAGCGCATCCGCGCGAAGCTTGAAAAGCTCGCGCGGGAGCGGCAGGTGGACGAAAAAAAACAGGAGTACCTCGACGAGCATTTTTTGATCCGGTATGAGCGCGGCGGGGACTACCGTGGCGCGGACATTCGCAGTTTTTTGAGAGACGCTTACCGGTCGGTTTCCAGGAAATGGGGGTATTATCCGTCTTATAGAATACCGGTCCTGCTGTATCATCCCTCCGAACACGAGAAAGTGATGGGGGATGTGCCGCATTGGTCCGGCGCCATTTATGACGGGAAAATCCGCCTTCCGGTATATTCAAAAAATATTTCCGAGCAAAATTTCAAAGCGCTGGTACACCATGAACTGATGCACGCGTTCGTTTCGGATATGTCAAAAATGAAAGCTCCCGTGTGGCTGCAGGAAGGGCTTGCCCAGTATGAGGAAAACGAGGCGCGTCCGATTATTCTTGCGCCGATTGATTATGCGCGGCGAAACGGCCAGTTGCTCCGGGTCGACGAAATGCTTTACGGAAACGTCAACGAATATAAGGATCGGCTCAAAGTAACGATTTTTTATTTGCAATCTTATTTGCTTACGCGCGCGATTATTGA
>CAZFUU010000146.1:0-4334 GCA_964522565.1 uncultured bacterium
GCGGCGAGCGAGGCAGGCAAAAGCATTCGGGAATGTCAGATTAACTGTTAAAGGAAGTAATCTGACTGCTTACGCCGCGCGGCCAAGCGCGATCCGCCCGAGAATGGCGTTTTCAAGCGCGGCTAACAGTTGATCGCTAACCTCGACAAAGCCGTCGCGACCCATAAAACGCATGAGTTCGGGAGCGCCATTGAGCTGCCACAGAAGCTCGACCGCGTCAACCGAATCCGCGGCAACCGGCAGTTTCGGGACACTGTTCATCATTCCCGCGTGCGCGCCGGCTTCGACGAGCGCGATGACCCGGGTAGAGCTTTTTTGCCTGTCACTGCCGGTTTCTTTTTGAAGCCGGCCAATCAAGCGGTTATACGCCGCCGCAAATGACGGCTCATAATGGAAATCCAGTCCATCCTGCGCTTCAAGCTGGACGCGGTAATCACGGAAAATATTCATCCCTTCGTATTCAGGCGAACCCAACACTTCCCGCTCCGCCACCAACCCTTCCCGGACCCCCGAGGCCAGGATCACCACTTCCAGAGATTTATCATATTGATGCCGAAGGATAAAATCGCGCAGCTTCACCCGAAACGCCATATTTTGATCATCCATAAGCGCTTCAATGGGAACGATTACGCGGCGCGTTTCGGGGCGTATTTCGTCATTCGCATATCGTATATCGCGTCTTGGAGTTCGGGATTCGACCAAATCCATTTGGACATTTGGGGCCAGGGATTGCGAGTCAGGGGTTCTCTGGCGGGGAGACGCAATCTCTGCTTCATGCCCAGGGATTGCCTCGCGTTGTTCCACTTCGCTCGCAATGACAACACTCTGCCTCCTGACTTCTGTGTTCTTTGTTGCTTGCGATTCCGCCAAAGCATCCATGCGATCCGGACGAAAAGTGCTCAACTGATCAGAAGTTGAGCGCAATTCCGAGCGCTTGCCTGAAGATGTTTCAGCGACAGATCGCCCGGGAAGAGGCCTCCTCCGTATTTTTTGTGCCAGAGTTAAGGCGCGCAAAAGCGCTTCCTGCCGAACCCCGCGGCTGTCTTCCCTGCCATCAATTTCTTCTTCATGATCCGCCGGGTCTTGAACAAAATAGGTCAAAAGGGTCATCAAATCTCTCCCTTCCAAATCGGTCATTTTCCCCAGCTTTTGAATGATGTTTTCAACTTCCTGTGTCATCCTGGCCAGAGTTCCCCGGATCGTCTGTTGATTCTTTTCGTCGAAATATTTCCTAAGTTCTTCGGCAGAAACATTCGCGTCCAGAATGATGCGAACAATTTCGGGCATTTTCCTTAAAATCCGGATTCTTTGCTCACGGCTGGCATCGCCTGATTCTGAGACCTCTAAAAAAAACAATAATTGTTCCATCACCCGCCCAAGATATCCCTGAGAAGCTGTGGCCGTCAATCTTTGCCCGGCAAGTTTTCCTAACCCCCGCGCCGCTAATTTCTTTTCATGTGCCTTGGCAACAGCCCGCTTCCTTCGGTCAACTTCATAAGCCGTGGAACGTTCCTCAACCCAACCCGCCAAATGCTGCGGAATCCTGAATGGGACAGGATACTCCCCTGTTTTCATCCGGGCAATCACATCCCTGACCCTTGTCAAAGGGAATTGCCTGGAATGCATACGTTCCGCTAATTGCCTTATAAATACTTCTTCCGTCACGTTAAGGTCATTCGTTATCCATTCATCCAAAAACCGGACGGTTTTCTTTCGAAGTTCCAGCAGCGGTAAATTCTGGTATTGCCCCGGCGGAAATTTTTGTTTCACCAGTTCGATGAGGGCGGCATATTCGGTTTCTCGCGCAGCATGAACAAGGTCCTGACGGACCAAAGCATTCTCATCGTCCGCGCCCTTCAGCTGCAATCCGTTTTCTTTCAACCGGGATTCTATTTCGTCAACCTGCCCTTCCTCCAAGCCCCGCGCCGACAAATTTTGCCGGCTGTGTTTCAAGAGATCCGGAATCGTTCGAATTCCCAGCCCGACCTCCAAAGGCCTTCTAACTCGAAAATGAATTCCCAAGACTTCTATCGATGAAATGCGCGAAATTAAATCATCAAGATCCTTCGTCAGACGCTGAACACCTGTTAATGGCCGAAAATCTTTCACCTTCTCTTTCGCTTGCTTCAAATACTTTATCGCGCGAAGAATATGATTATTTTTCGCTGAAACAGCCGCCCGGGAAAACAAATCTTTGATCTGCTTTACTTCCTCCTGGTGCGCCTTTTTCCTGCTTCCCTGAATCTGCAGCCAACGGTTTGTCAGCCGATCGATTTGGCCGGTATATTTTTGTATTCCCCGCAATTCGGAGCGGCGTGAATCGATAGCGTCTAAAGCATCTTTGTATTTCCGAACACGCGGCGCAAGCGCAACCGCACGCGCTAAATATTGTCGCGCAACTGCTAAGTTTTCATCCCGTTGCTCTAAAATGCCCAACCGATAATGCCCCTCCGCATCCTCCGGATTCGTTCTAATAAGCTGACTCAGCCATTTCCGGGCTTCATCAAGGTTGCCGCGACCCAATTCTATATTCGCCAGATCGGATAAGACATACGGATTGCCGGGATCAATTTCCAAAACACGACGAAAGATTCTTTCGGCCTCATCTGTTTTTCCAAGCCGCATCAAATTTTTTCCGGCATCAGAAAGCGCGCGCGGATCTTCAGGGAAAAGATCAGCAACTCTGTCCAGAAAATGCTGTGCCTCCCGAAATTTATCTTGTTTGATCAATGCCTGGCCTAAAGAAGTTAATGTTTTGACGTCACCGGGCGCAAGTTCATTCAGCCGCGTGAAATGTTTCTCCGCCACGGGATAATTCCGTGCGTCCATGGCAAGCACACCCGCCAGCATCAGCGCTATTTTGTCAGCGGGGGAAATACTCAAGGCCGTTTCGATTTTTTGACGGGCGTCTGCGATTCGACCAAGCTGTTGATGGCATATTGCCGCCTCCGTTAACGCCGCAACACTACGCGGGAATTTTCTCAGCGCATGTTCAAGCAAACCCAACGCGCCTTTAAAATTACGGCTCCGGCGCATTTGAATCGCTTCTAAAATTAATTCCTGCGCCGTCATGGCCTCTTCAGAATGTCCCTGCCCCAAGCGATCGCTTTCCCCGACTCTTTCTACAAAAATACCATTCGGCCGCAAAAAAAGAAGAACAATGCGTTTGTCCCCGTGTTCGACAAAACCATAAGCCGGCTCCCAAGGAGTCATTTTGACTTTTCTTTCGCCGTCCTTTGTTCGAGCTACCAGTTCTATTTCCGTTCCGATGGTCACTTGGATTCGCAATGGACCGGCTGAAACCGGCAGGCTCTCACCGCTTGCCCTGTTTCGAACAACATACGAATCCGGAGCTTCGATTAAAAGCAAAATCAGTCCACTCTCTGTGTTGATTTCACTTACTAGGACTTTGATATTCGTTTTTAAAATCCGATCGTGAATAATCCATACGGTTCCTTCAGAGCCAAATGTTGTAAACCGGTACCATTTTCCCACGCCTTCGCTATCTTCCTGACTTCGCATTTCCGAGCGGGAGGAATCCGGGGTCAGACCCCCTGGGTGCTTTGGGCTCTGACCCCTTGTTGAGCGCAATTCGGAGCGCCGGGCAGGCGGCTCTTCCTTAATATGCGCGGCCTTGAAAGCACGAGCATCTTTGAGCAAATCCTCCTCAATACTGGACAATTTTGCCTTCCCCGTTTGCTTTCCCCGCGCATATTCCTCAAACATCGGAAACCACACGACAAACCGTTTGACGTCAAGTTGTTCGATAATCTTTCTCAGTGTTTGAATTAATTCGGCCGGTTTGCCGCCGACAGCTAAATCAAAAGCCGCTTGCGCTTCTTCGGCTGCCCGCTCAACCTTGTCTTCGCCCATCGCCTCCAGGATTTCCTCTTCCGTCCTCAGTGCCGTTTCAATGGATTCCAGATCAATATGGGTCAAATCAGAATAGAGAAAGCCGTATAAAGCCTCGGTCTGTTCATCGGCCAGATGTTTGCGCCCTTCTTCAATCGCCTCCTGAATTTTCCCTTGCTCTTCATAAAGGGCGTCCACGGATAACCTGCCGGCGAGAACATCTTGAAGAAAACTGTGCACCTGCCTTAATCTGTCACGGTAAAATTGGCTGCCTGCCGGTTTTTTGCCGTCGGCCTTGGGGACAACGTCCAGAAGAGCTTGGGATTGATCCAAATCCAATAAGCCACGTGTTTTTTTGTAACGGGCATGCCCGATGATTTCTTCCAACCGTTTGGCATCAAAATCCGGAAAATCTTGTTTTAAACGCCTGACAATGTCTTCGGCTTCTTTCAAATCACCCTGCTCTGCCCTGAGAGCGCCTA
>CAZFUU010000147.1:0-4302 GCA_964522565.1 uncultured bacterium
GTTATTTATCATTTACATGCTCTTACTTTTTATTTAATCGTCCCATTTGCTTTTTATCTTTTATTTAATAAAATCGTTTTAACAGTTGGAGGCGAAAGAGTTCAACTTATAGGTCTTTTTATTGCCACTTTAGCTGGTTTTGGTGGAGGGTCGCTTACTTTTCCGGCTGTTTATGGATTCAATGTCCCTCAGTACGGAATTTTTTTGTTACCTATCTATCCCTTTGGGATGGCATATTTTATGATTCGTCACAATTTGTTCGACATTGAGCAAATCGCGGAGGCGTTTCAGCGGGAAAAACTGGCGACGATTGGTTTAATTGCTGCAAGTGTCAATCATGAGCTTCGAAATCCGCTTTACATCGCCAAAGGGCTTCTCGAGTCACATCTTGAAAATAAACAGGAAGGAATTCCGGGGAAAAACCCGGAAGAAATTATCGAGCGTTCCTTAAAACAGGTGACTCGCGCGCTGGATGTAATCGGAAAACTGAACCGGTTTCAAAAACCGGCGGTGAGGGAGGATAATGTTCATCCAGTGGCATCTGTTTATGACGCCGTTCAAGCCGTTCTTGAGCTTGTCTCGTATGAATTTTCGCTCGACAAAATCCATTTGGAGAACAAGGTTAGCCCGGCTATGCCGCAAGCCGCAATTGACCAGCGTCAACTGGAAGAAGTTTTATTTAATTTGATCGTGAACGCGTGCCAGGCGATGTCCGCCGAAGGCGGCGAATTGGTGATTGAGGCGACGGCTAACGACTGTCATCGCGAGTCCCATGAAATAGGGCGTGGCGATCCGGGGCTTCAGAGATTGCTTCGTCCGAACTCTGATGGTCCTCGCAATGACAATGCTATCATCCTTACCATCCGCGACACAGGAACGGGAATCGCGCCCGACCAGATCAAACACCTTTTTGAACCGTTCCGGACGACCAAAGGGGAAAAAGGAACGGGCCTCGGGCTTTACATCACGAAACAGATCATCGAACGGGCGGGCGGCCGGATCAAAGTTGAAAGCGAAGAAAGCAAGGGGACGGTATTTATCTTGGAACTGAGGAAAATGTGATGGAATCAGGTTTGACGCATGCCCCGTGGAAAAGCAATGTTCTCATTGACAACGATAGATTCATGGTATATAGTTCTCATTAGCAATGAGAACTAATGAACCTCCAAATTTGAGTTATACCGTAAGGATCGGGCATGGATAAAGTCGTTCTGAAAGGAATCGTACTGGAGCAAAAAAAATACCTTGGAACCCTCGACTTGGGGGTCCCCCGGGAAGCCTTAAAGGTGATTGAAAACTACGCGCGGCTTCCGCATACCGTCTTGATTTCCGGAATGCGGCGCACAGGTAAATCGACGCTTCTGGCGCAAATCGCCGACCGCTTTTATGGACGCGATGTTTATTACTTCAATTTCGAAGACGAAAGGCTTCTAAATTTTGAGCCGTCCGATTTTAATCACTTGTATGAAGTGTTTCTGGAGCTTTTTGGAACCCGCAAGATTTTCTTTTTTGACGAAATTCAAAATGCCCCGAAATGGGAGCTTTTTATCCGTCGAATGCAGGAAGCCGGAAACAAGTTTTTTATTACAGGTTCCAACGCGTCTCTTTTGAGCCGTGAACTCGGCACCCGCTTGACGGGCAGGAATGTTGTTCTTGAACTTTATCCATTTTCATTTCGTGAATTCCTGGAGATGAACAAGGTTCAATTCGAAGCGCCGATGCTTCTCGAAACCTCAGGCAGGGCGCTCGTCAAAAAACATTTTCAGGATTATCTGGAGCGCGGTGGAGTCCCCGAATACTGCAAATACCGCGACCCTGTTGTCTTAAAGCGGATTTACGACGATATTTTGTACCGTGATATCGTCAGCCGTCATGACATCAAGGAAGTCAAGGCATTGAGAGAACTCGGCCTTTATCTCTTGAGCAATGTGACGACGATGTTTTCGTTCAATAATTTAAAACAGATTCTCGGGCTTGGCAGCATGAACACGGTTCGCAGTTACATCAATTATCTGGAAGACAGCTTTCTGATTTCAATGACAAACCGTTTCAGCTATTCCTTGAAAAAACAGTTTGTCGCGAATAAAAAATGCTACTCGATTGATAATGGGCTCATCAGCGCGATTGCTTTTCAGTTTTCCGCAAATCGCGGCAAATATCTCGAAAATCTTGTATTCGGCGAATTGAAACGCAGGGAACAGGATGTGTTTTATTTTCAGACAAAAAGTAAAAAAGCCGTCGATTTTCTGGTGAAGCGCGGGAAAAAAGGGCTGGCCTTGATTCAGGTAACCGAAAGTTTGGCGGAACCGGCGGTGAGAAAACGGGAAACTGGTGCGTTAACCGAGGCGATCAATGAGCTGGGGGCTGTCAATGTTTTGATTTTAACGCGGGACACGGAGGAACAGTTTAAAATTGGAAAATGTCGAGTTAAAATCCAGCCGGTTTATCAGTGGCTTTTGGAGGGGCACGCGGAGTAATCATGCGCACAACCAATTGTCGCCATGGCCGGGATCAGTTCGGGGAGATGATCTCATCGCTTACTTTTAAAAAAATTCTGAATACGTTTTTGTAACTCAACGAGTTCTCGATGCGCCGCATCGAGGAAAGGAAGTGGTGGGATGAGCCCATACAGCTTCTGCCTGTTATTTTTTTCGTTTTGCACATTTTTTATTTCCATTCTGATTTGGCTTAAACGTCGGGACGCAGTCGGACGAATGTATTTTTTCTTCTCCATTTTTGTTGCGGTTTGGGCGTTTAATATTTCATTCATGTATGCTAATAATGTTTCGTACGAAACGATATTGATGACTGCCCGGCTAGGCAATTTATTTTCTCTATTTATTCCTGTTAGTTGGCTTTTGTTTGTCACGATTTTTATAGGAGAAAGAGGAAAATATAGAACGTTGATAACTATTTTCTATTTTTTAGCACTGTCCGTAGTCCCATTTGTCTTTTCTCAGTGGTTTATCCCAAGGCTTCACGCTGTTTCCAAAATACAGCTTTATACAAAAGGCGGATGGATGTTGGGCGTTTCCGCTTTCATGTATTATACATTGGTGCCGTTTTCCTTTTATTTACTTGCAAAGAAAATTAAAAAAATCTCAGACCCTAGAGAAAAAAAACAACAAATCGGTTTTTTTATCGCAACAAGCGCAGGTTTTATAGGAGGCGGTTTTACATACCCGCCCGCGTGGGGTATCTCAGTCCCCCAATATGGTATTTATCTCTTTCCAATTTATCCATTTGTCATGGCGTATTTTATGATGCGGCATGGGCTGTTCGACCTTGAGCAGATCGCGGAGGCATTTCAGCGGGAAAAACTGGCGACGGTGGGCCTTTTGGCGGCAAGCATCAATCATGAAATCCGGAATCCGCTTTATATCATCAAAGGCCTCACGGAATCATACGCCGAGAATAAACGGGAAGGATTGCCGGCTAAAAATCCGGATGAGGTGATTGACAAAGTTTCGGCGCAGGCCGGGCGTATCCTGGAAGTCATTAAAAAACTCAATTATTTCGTCCGGCCTCAGGAGAAGGCGGCCGGTAAACAGGCGCAGGCCTCGATTCAAACGGCGGTCCAAACCGTCCTTGACCTGGTGTCGTATGAATTTTCGCTGGATAAAATTCAAATCAAAAATCTGGTTTCTCCGGACGTGCCCGCGGCCGCGATTGACCAGCATCAGCTTGAGGAAATATTGTTTAACCTGATTGTCAACGCCTGCCAGGCGATGTTGGGATCCGCCACAAAGCATGGGACGGATGCGTCCTTTGGCGCAGAATTATCTGTTTCTGCCGATAATAAAAACAAAGACGGATTCGTTGAATTACGAGTCAGTGATACGGGTTGCGCCATGGCGCCGGAACAGGTAAAGCATCTTTTTGAACCGTTCCGGACGACCAAAGGGGAAAAAGGAACGGGCCTCGGGCTGTATATCACGAAACAAATCATTGAAAGAGCCGGCGGCACAATCAAGGTCGAAACCAGGCCCGGCACCGGAACGACGGTTGTGTTGAGGTTGAGGAAATATGGGGGCAGAGCATCCCTAATGCTCTGACTCCTGATTTATTACTAAAATTGATCGGAGCATTAGAAAATGAGTGCAAAGAAAATTCTTATTATTGATGATGAGCGATTAGTTTCGGAGAGCATTAACCGGCTCTTGACGAAATCCGGCTACAGTGTGAGAACAGCTATTAATGCTGTTGAAGCCATTACATTGGCCGCTAAATTTGAATTTGATCTTATTATATCTGATGTTCGAATGCCTGGTGAAAGTGGGCTCATCGCTGTTCAAAAAATCA
>CAZFUU010000148.1:0-4296 GCA_964522565.1 uncultured bacterium
GCGCGAGCCGGAATCTAGAAGAAAAACACTGGATTCCCGCTTTCGCGGGAATGACAACCAAGTGAAACATTAAAAGATTTTTGAACGGCTACTTAGTACCGTTCTCCAATTAATTCTATGGGTTAACGGGACAAGTACTGAGAACCCATAAAATCAAATGGAACACTGTACTAGACGTCACGCGCGCCCATTGCGCGGCCAATCCGCGAAAACACGACCAGCACCAGCAAAATCATGACCGCCGCGGCAAAAGCGGCGAGATAATATCCAAGCCCGCACGCCAGGCCGATTCCGCACGCCACCCAAATTCCTGCCGCGGTCGTCAGCCCTTTGACTCCTTCGCGCGACCGGATAATGGTGCCCGCTCCGAGAAAGCCGATTCCGGTCACCGCCTGCGCCGCGATGCGGCCGGGATCAACGGGCGTTTGGCCGTGATAAAGCCGGAAAACCTCGAGTGAAACCAGCATGAGAAGCGCCGAACCGACCGAAACAACCGAATAAGTCCTGAAGCCGGCGATTTTATGATGCAAGTCACGTTCAAAACCAATCAACCCGCCCAAAACCGCCGCCAAAAAAAGGCGAAGCAGTAAATCCAAATCGTGACAAACAATTTCCATGTGAACCTCCCGTTCGTTTGTTACGGATTATTCTTCTTTTCCGATTTCCAGCGCAGGATCCGCGCTGATCGACACATCAAAACGCTTTTGTTTCCGGCTTCTCTGGTATCCCAGCCGCGCGATCATCACCGCGTTATCGGTCGTCACCGCCGGTTCCGGCAAAAAAAGCTGAATCCCTTCTGCCCGGCATTTTTCCCGGAAAAGCCCCCTCAACCGGGAATTCGCGCTGACACCGCCGCCGACCGTCACCACGCTCACACGTTCATCCCGGCAGGCCTGAATGCTTTTTTCGACAACCCAGCGGACGACGGCCTCCTGGAAACTCGCGCAAAAATTTCTCAGCCCAACCGGCGACTTCAAACGCTCTTTTTCTTCGCGGACCATATTCATGACCGCCGTCTTGATCCCGCTAAAACTGAAGTCATACCGCCCGCTTTGTTTCGGTTTGGTAAAAGAAAAAACGGAAGGGTCTCCTTCCCGCGCCAGCCGGTCGATCACAGGACCGCCGGGATATCCTAACCCCAATATTTTCGCCACCTTGTCATAGGCCTCGCCGATTGCGTCATCGACCGTTTCCCCCAAAAGTTGATAAGCATCGCCGGCTGCCTTTAAAATGGCGGTATGCCCGCCGGACACCACAACCCCGATAAAAGAGCGCGGGCGTTTCTTCCCCAAAAAATTGACCTCCAAATGCGCTTCAATGTGATTGACGCCAATCAGCGGAATATCCATCGCGAATGCGAGCGCCTTGGCGAATGACACGCCCACAAATAATGATCCGATCAGCCCCGGCCCCCGCGTGACGGAAATCAAATCGATTTCGGACGCGCGTATCCGTGCCTGTTTCAGCGTTCTTGAAAAAACAAGATCGATTGACTCAAGCGCGTGCCGCGATGCGATTTCAGGGACAACGCCGCCGAACGGCTGATGCATTTTCAAACTTGAGGAAACGACGCTTGCCCGAACCCGATCCCCTCCTTCGAGGACCGCGCAAGCCGTTTCGTCACAGGATGTTTCGATGCCCAGCGTGATCATGACACCAGATCCCGGATCCTGACAAATTCAAATCCTTCGGCTTCCAATTGCGGCAAGCGCTGTTTCAACGCCCACAGGGTGTTTTCATACGGATGCCCGATGACGACCGCAAGCCCGCGCGATTTTGCGATTTTCGCCGCCTGGTCGAGTTGGCCTTCTACCGATTTGACATCCGCGCTATCGAGAAAAACATCCAGAATCAGCGCCGGAATTCCGACCGCGCGGGCGGCTTCGTATCCGACCGCTTTAGGGGTTGTCCGGCTGTCGATAACTATCAGCTTTTTCCGCTCCAGTTCTTTTGCGACCAACAGCATTAAATGCCAGTCGCGCGTGGCCTTTGAGCCCATGTGCGAATTAATCCCAATCGCCCCGGGAACCGTTTTTAGATTGGTTTCCAGTATTTTCTTTACCTGGGTCGCGTTCATTCCCGACTTGATGAGCCCCGGCCCGGGGTCGATCGAAGAATCATTCGGTTCAAAGGGCTGATGCAAAATCACGTCAAAACCGCGCTTGCGCCCCTGCTCGGCGTAATATTTCGAATAGGGCACTTGCGGAAGGACCGCCAAAACAATCGGCTGTTTAAGAGAAAAAATCAAATCCTGATACCAGGTGTGATACCCGATGTCGTCAATGATCACAAGAATTTTAGGTTTTTCCGGTTTCGGCGGCACCGGCAATACCCTGACATCGCGATCGGCTGTCGCGGGTTTTTTGAATCCGGCTGCCACAGGTGAAAATACGGGTTGCGGATGTTCCGACGGTTTCAGCGGGACGCGCTTAACCGACGTTTCCTCATATACCGGCGGCGTCGCGGGAACGGCCCTGGCCGGAGGTTTAGGCGCCGCGGCGTACGGGCCGCCGGCTTTTTGCCCGATCTTGAATCCAAACCACACGCCCAGTAAAAAAACAATAATCAGGACCGGAATAATCGGGTAATCGTGAAGGATTTTTTTCAGGCCGGATTTTTTCTTTGCCACGGATTCGCCTTTAACTCAAACTCGCGATTTTCTGATTCAGAATTTCATTGACCAATTTGGGGTTGGCCTTGCCGCCCGTTTCTTTCATCACCTGCCCAACCAAAAAACCGGCCGCCTGTTTTTTGCCCGACCGGACATCGTTGACAACGGAAGGATTGGCTTCAATCACGCGCGCGATCACCCGCTCCAGCGCCCCCGTGTCCGTGATTTGCTTCAGCCCTTTTTCCTCCACAATGGCTTCGGCGGATTTACCGGTATCCAGCATGACCGGCAAAATTTCTTTCGCTATTTTTCCGCTGACCGTGTTGTTTTCAATCAACCGGATCAGGCCCGCCAGGTTCTCCGGGCTCACTTGACAGGCCGAAACCGTTTGTTTACGCGCGTTCAATTCGCCGAACAGTTCCGACTGCATCCAGTTGCTGACCAGCTTGGCGGAAACGCCGTTTTTGACGGCCTCCTCAAAATAATCGGCGTGCGCTTTTTCGGACGTCAAGACCTCCGCGTCATAACCGCTCAATTCATAATCTCTTCTCAGGCGCTCCGTCCGCGCAGCCGGAAGTTCCGGCAAACCGGCCCGCAATTTCTCGATACATTCTTTTGAAACGGTAAACGGCACGAGATCCGGCTCGGGAAAATAGCGGTAATCATGCGCGTACTCTTTGGATCTCATCGAAACCGTTTCTTGCCGGCCTTCGTTCCATAATCGCGTTTCCTGTATGATTTTTTCGTTGTTCCCGAGAACGGCCGACTGGCGTTCCACTTCGTATGCCAGCGCCCGCTGGACCGTTTTGAATGAATTCATATTTTTAATTTCGACTTTCGTCCCCAGTTTCGCATCGCCGGGCGCGCGAATCGAGACATTGGCGTCACAACGCAAACTTCCTTCTTCCATGTTGCAGTCGCTGACTTCCAGATACTGCAAAATCGCCTTGAGCGCGGTGAGATAATCATGCGCTTCTTGCGGGGAGCGTATATCCGGCTCAGAAACAATCTCAAGCAGCGGAATCCCCGCCCGGTTATAATCCACCCAGCTTCCGTCCCGCACACCTTCGTGAATCAATTTGCCCGCGTCTTCTTCCAGATGCGCGCGCGTAATGCCGATTTCTCTTTCAACGATTTCCTTGTTTTGATTCAAAGAACAAACCGCCAACTCGCCTTTTCCGGCCACGGGCATGTCGTATTGGGAAATTTGATACGCCTTCGGCAGGTCCGGATAAAAATAATTTTTGCGGTCGAATTTGATTTTCCCGGAAATCTCACATCCAAGCGCCAGGCCCACTTTGAGCGCCAGCTCAAGCGCCCGCGCGTTCAACACCGGCAACGTCCCCGGAAGCCCGAGGCAGACGGGACAGGTGTTTTCATTCGGCTCCCGGCCGAATTCCGTCGAGCATGAACAAAAAATCTTGCTCGCGGTTTTCAGCTGAACGTGCACTTCAAGGCCGATGACTGTTTCGTATGGTTGTGTCATATTAAATGATCAGAATGAGTGTCATTCCCGCATGTTTTTAGCGGGAATCCACAGGGTTTATTAAATCGTAATACAAATCTTTCCAATTCGAATTCGTTTTTTTAATGAGCTCAATTTTCCATTCTCTGAGCCACTTCTTCATTTGCTTTTCTCGAACAATTGCGCTATTAACATCAGCTGTCCGTTCGAAATACACTAG
>CAZFUU010000149.1:0-4250 GCA_964522565.1 uncultured bacterium
GCCCGGCTAAATCCCGGTCAATCATGACTCGCCGCCCTCGAATCGGGAAAATTTTCTTCTGGATTGATTCTTCATTTTCCAAATGTTTCATGCTCCAAGTTTAATTGCATTTGGGGCATAAGACAATCCACCTGAATGAAAAAATGATACAAAATCTATTCAGGATAGATAAATCTATTCACACGCGAGAATTTAAGCTGTAAACTGTAAATAAAGCGGATTGGTACCAGGGAGGGAGTGTTCCGCCACTCATGCTTAGGCGCCTGCCTGTCGCAGGCAGGGATTAAAAAATGGAAATCAGCATGATGTTCCGGAATTAAATAAAAGTCATCAATCCGACATAGAATCAACGAAAGGATAAACAATGGCAAAGAAATCTGATCAGCCGAAAAAATATTCCAATTCGGATTTGGAGAAAATCCGGAAGCGGGCGAGTGAAATATGGAAGGGAAAATGCCAGGCGCTGAACACCGCGCTTGACGACTGGCTTCAGGCGGAGCGTGAGCTTAAATCAAAAATCGGAATCGAGAACAAGAAGCCCGATGAATACACGAAAGAGCAAATCGCGAAAATCAGGGAAAGGGCGGAAGCGGTCCGTCAGGAGAAGATCGGGTCGCTCCGGACGGCATTTAACGACTGGATCGAGGCGGAAGCGGAGCTGAAGGACGAGTTAAAGAAAAAGATCGCTCTCAATGACTTTTTTGATTTGTGGTTCAGCAAAGTGTCTTCCGAAGTTTCCGAGCTGTTGAAAACAGATTCCTCGGCTTCCATGGGATCGATTGATGAGATTCTGGGAAAGAACTATGTGGAATTGATGAAAGAGTGCATGAAATAACGCCGGCGAGTTTGTTTGCGCGGAGTTGAAAATCGTTTGCTCATGAAAATGATAAAAATACTATTCCTGCTCGGTTTCGCCGCTTACATCTTCGTCAAGGCGGCGCACCCTGACGAATTTAATCTTCTGGACGGCGCGAATCTTTTGTTCCATGAAGCGGGGCATCCGGTTTTCGGGTTGTTCGGCGAGAAGATCGGGATTTGGGGCGGGACGATCATGCAGCTTCTGATGCCGGCTTTGTTCGCGGGTTATTTTTTCTACCACGGGAATTTTTATTCGGCTTCCGTCATTCTGTGCTGGTTCGGACAGAATTTTTTTCATATCGCGCGCTACATTAATGACGCGCGTGCGCAGGCGCTTCCGCTGGTCGGAGGCGGGGAGCACGACTGGAACCGGCTTCTGTTCGATATGCACGTTCTGCGCTACGACCATGAAATCGCGCGGGTTGTCTGGTTTTTGGGGCTGGCGATTATTCTCGTTTCGGTGTTTCTCGGAATCCGTTTTTCTTCTTCTGAAGCTCAAGAAGGCGCTTAGCGGCAAGCGCGAGATCTCATGAGCGTCTTAGGCGCTTTGCCAATGTTTGTCATCGGTGGAGAAAATTTGTGCTTTGCGGCGGGAGAAGTCAAATATGGAATGAGGATAATAGGGGTTGCGTGATTCGGGAAAGAATAGTTGAAACCGGATTTTCGCCTAAACCGGAAAAAGCCGCCGATTTTCAAAATTAAAACTTCCCGAAAAAGATAATTTGGATATAATACAAAGTTCCTGCCTAAATTAGGTGAGGATGAGGTCTTATTAAATTTTTTTAGCGATTCAAAAAAACAATTTGGAAAGCATTTAATGACGCTGACAAATCATCCGGGCATCGCGAGGACGAAATGATTTTCGGCTCATGTTTAACCCTATTTTAAGACAGGAAAAAATAATGGGATCAAATCACCAAACCCGGCCTTATTTTTCAACCTTCTCCTCCAAAAATAAATCGCAAGCCGTTTCGAACCGGCGTTATTCTGAAGCCGCGCGAAAACTGTTTTTTCCGGCGTTTATCGTTGCCGCCGCGTTTTTGTGTTTTTCGGTTTCCGGGGCGTTTGCCGCCGAGTCCCAATTCAACATCTTGAGCGCCCGCGAACGCGGGATCGCCAAGAGCCCGTCGGCAAAGGGAAATTTGCTTCCGACGTTTGATGAATCCGCCCAAAAAGATGTCCTGGAATTTTCCTATTCGGTCCCCAAAGAGTCGGTGATCAGCGTTTGGATGAAAAATTTTCCGTCCCATCTGGGCGCCGAGACAGCGGGAGCTCTGAAACCCGGCGTAAGGATTGCCGACGCGGTCCAGCTCAACGATATTTCCGTCAAGGCGGAAATCCGCGGCGCCAGGAACAAACAGGTTATTCCCGTTCAGTTGAAGCGGATCGGATGGAATTGGGCGCAGGAGGCGATCAACTGGGAGATGATCGGCAATTTGAACGAGATCGCGTTTTTGGTCAGCCCCCTGGGCACCGAGAGCATGACAAACGGAACGCTGGTGTTTTCTCTTGATTTTGTGAGCCCGGCCGCAATCGATGAGAAAGCGCAGGCGCTGAAAGCCCCTGTCCTGATCGGCGAACCGGTGATACCCAAAGAACCGGACGCGAAACCCGTCGAATCGCTATCCGGCACGGCGCCCGCGCCAAGATCTGCATTTAATTTAATGGACGCGCGCCAAAGGGGGACTTCGGGGCTCGGGAAGGCAAAGGGCAGTTTTTTGCCCACATTTGATCCTGTCGTGGAAAAAGACGTTCTGGAACTCGATTATTCTCTGGAGAATGGTTCCGTTCTTCGGGCGTGGACGAAAAATTTTCCGCCTGAACTGGCGCAAGGCGCGGTTAACAGCGCTAAAATCGGACTCAGGGTTCCGGATTCCGGGCAGGCGCGACAGATTTCGGTGAACGTGGAAATCAAGGGAATCAAGGGAACGCAGACCGTTCCGGTTCCGCTGAAACCCGGCTGGAATTCGGCGCTTCGGGGAATTCAATGGGACACGATCGGAAAACTGGACGAAGTGACTTTTATCGTGAGCGCCAAAGAGAACGTGCAAGCGGCCAAGGGGAATCTTTTTCTTTCATTTGATTTTCTGAAAATGGGAATGTTGCCGCCCGCGGAAGTGGCTTCATTCGCGCCTTCCTTGTTCGGGATTCTGGACGCTTCCAGGAAAGGGATGTTCAACATTGGGGAGGCGCAAGGGACTCCGAGCGTGATCTTTGACGAATCGATTGGCAAGGACGTCATTAAATTTGATTACGCGGCGCCCAAAGGGACGCACGTCGGCCTTTGGACGCAGGAATACCCCGCGGACTTGACGAGGCGGATGGCGGACGCCGTGCGAGTGAGCGTCAACGTGCCCAAACCGGAACAGGTGAATCATGTCGCGGTGAAAGTTGAAATCAAGGGCGCTAGCGGGATGCAAACGATTCCGCTTGATCTCAGCCCCGGGTGGAGTTCGCTTCGGGAACCCATCAACTGGAATATGATCGGGGAATTGAAAGAAGCGGTGTTTGTCGTCAGTCCGGTCGGGGTCGGGCCGCTGGCGGTTAGTCCGATTGGCATCAGCCCGATCGAAATCAGCTTGCCGGTTACCGGAACGTTATTTTTCGATCTTGAATTCGTCAAACTGTCGTTCATGCAGAAATATTCGACGTTTGTCAAAGCTGGCCTTGTTTTTGTGATGGGGCTTTTGTTCGCGCTGGCGGGCGGATATTTGCGCAGGCATTTTATCGCCTCTCCGGACGCGAAACCCGAAACCGGACATCCGGAAGCGGAAGCAAATCCTCAAGACCGTTCCATCGTGTCAAGAATCAAACGCGATGTTTTTTACGGAATCATGGCGGTTCTTGTCGGCGGCGTTGCGTTAAGCATTTTTTCTCTCGGCAAGGGAAACGCCATCGATGCTTCTCTGGATTTCCGTTTTCTTTTTGTCGGGTTGATGGGGGCGGTGATTTCTGAACTGTTCATGTCGGTCCTGAAACGCAAACACCTGACGCCAGGCGAAATTTTTCAGGATATTTTCTTTACCGGGCTTTTGGCGGCTTCTTCCAGCCCCATGGCGCTTCTGCAGGCCCCGGCGACCTGGGTGCAGGTGCTGATGTTGAGCAATATCATCGCCACGCTTGCTTTCCTGATTTATCACATTGCCAACGCCTGCTCGATAGCCGGTTCCGGAAAACACCTGAATCCGATTACGGGAACCGCCATTGTGGCAACCCCGTTCGCGTTCGGCTGGATTTTGATCGTTCAAAACGGAATCATTCTGGAAAATCTCGTTAACGTGATAACGGGCGGGCTTCTGGCCGCGTGGCCGGTGGTGCTTCAAACCCTGGGGCGTATTTTTGTTGTTTTCGGCTTTAATGAACTGGCCGCGAACGGAATCGGAATGCTGACC
>CAZFUU010000150.1:0-4172 GCA_964522565.1 uncultured bacterium
GCGCCGAACCGGAGCGCCGAAAGCAGAAAGCCGAATTTCTCCTCCGCGTCCTGGTCCTCGATTTTCAAAATCCGGAAAATCTGCTTTTGAACCTCTTCACGGTGAATACGGATGCTCCCGCCGCCGATTTCCGTTCCGTTCAGGACCAGATCGTAAGCGCGGGCCCTTATTTTCGCGGGATCTTTTTCCAGCATGTCCAGATCGCTTTCTTTCGGAGACGTGAAGGGATGGTGCAAAGCGTCAAAGCGTTTTTCATCCTCGTTCCACTGAAACAGCGGAAAATCCACAATCCACAGAAAACGAAACGCTTTGCCCTGCTTGAGGCCGAGCACATCTCCGAAATGTCCACGCAAGGCGCCCAATACCGTGCAGGCGGTCTCCCAAATATCGGCGACCAGAAAAAGCGTGTCTCCGTCTTGCGCGCCGAATGCATCGATAAGCCCTTTTTGCCGGCCGGCATCGAGAAACTTGGCAACTGGGCTTTCAACGGCGTGCCCCGTCACCTTGAACCAGGCCAGCCCTTTGGCGCCCAACTCACGCGCCTTTTCCGTCAAGGCGTCAAATTCACTCCGCGAAAAACTCTTGCCGTGGACGCAAAGCCCCTTGACCACTCCTCCCGCTTCCGCAACGGAACGAAACGCCTTGAATTCACAGGTTTTAAAAATCTCCGTCACGTCCCGTATTTCAAGCTCAAACCGCAGATCGGGTTTGTCCGAGCCGTACCGGTTCATGGCTTCGTGATACGCCATCCTCATAAACGGCGCGGGAATTTCTACCCCCGCAATTTCCTTGACGGCCCGAACCATCAATCCTTCAACCACATTCTGGATGTCCTCTTCTGAGATGAAAGACATTTCCAGATCGATTTGGGTGTGTTCCGGCTGACGGTCCGCCCGCAAATCTTCATCCCGGAAACACCGGGCAAGCTGAAAATAACGGTCATATCCAGAAACCATCAGAAGCTGCTTGAACAGCTGCGGCGACTGCGGAAGCGCGTAAAAACTTCCCGGAGCCAGCCGGCTGGGCACGAGAAAATCCCGGGCGCCTTCCGGCGTGCTTTTCGTCAGCATGGGCGTTTCCACTTCCACAAACTGAAGCCCGTCCAGATATGTTCTCGCGATTTGAGCAATTTTATGGCGGCCATACAAGCGGGCCTGCATTTCCGCCCGCCTCAAATCCAGAAACCTGTATTTGAGGCGGATTTCTTCCGAAACGCCGGCATCATCGGCAAGCTCAAAAGGAAGCGTTTCGGCCGTATTCAAAATCTCCAGTTGATCGACCACGATTTCTATCGCGCCGGTAGGAATTTTCGGATTCTCCGTGCCTGACGGCCTTCGCTGCACCGCCCCCGAAGCACTGCACACAAATTCAGACCGCAACTTTTCGGCAGCTTCATGCAAAACGCTGCTGGATTCGAGATTGAACACGAGCTGCGTCTTTCCCCAGCGGTCCCGCAAATCAATAAAAATAAGATTGCCATGGTCGCGCCGCGTATCCACCCATCCGCAGAGTGTCACGCGCGCTCCGATATTCCTGTCGTTCAACTCCCCGCACGAATGTGTTCTCATCATGATTAAAATTCTCTCCGCGTTTACCTGCCCCAATAGCCGGCAAGTTGTCCGGCAAGCAGACGTTTCTGTTCTCCCGTGGACATATTTTTAACACTGATTTCTCCGGCGGACAATTCTTCTTCTCCGAGAATCAACACATGCGCCGCTCCCATTTTATTTGCGCGCTTCAAGTGGTGCGCGAGCGAATGCGTTTGAACCGAATAGTGCGCCCGCTTCCGGCCCGTAACGAGCGCCTCTTTGATTTCCGCCACCAGCAACCCCGATTTTTCAGGCGGCACCAGCACCGCGACATACACCAGATCTCCGAGCGCCTCCTTGGCCAAATCAATGCCGGCGGCACTGAGTGCCTGAAGAAGACGTTCCTCACCGAGCGAAAAACCGCACGCGCCCACCGGAGGGCCTCCCAATTCCTCGCTTAAACGGTCATAGCGGCCGCCCGCCAAAATCGCGTCTTGCGCTCCGAGCCCGAGCGCGGTTACCTCAAATACCAGGCCGGTATAATAATCCAGGCCACGCACCAGGCGCGGGTCTTGTATGAAGGCGGTATCCGCTGTTTTCAGGATGTTTTGAATTTGCTGAAAATTTTCCTCCGCCGTCCCCGTTCTCACCGGTTTTGGCGCGTCTTGAATGAGCGGCTGACAGGCCGGAACCTTGCAATCAAAAATCCGCAGGACATTTTTTTTCAGACGGTAAAGGCAATCCGGACAAAGCCCGGTGTCATGCTTGGAAAAGTATTCCTCGAGGTTTTTACAATATTTCGATCGGTCATCCGAAGAACCCAAATGGTTGATTTTCAACTCAAATTTTGAAAGGCCGCACGTGCGCAGATAATCAGCCGCCGTCATCAGAATTTCGGCGTCCGCCCAGGCGGATTTCTCGTTAAACACTTCAACCCCGATTTGATGAAATTGGCGTTTACGGCCCGCCTGCGGCCGCTCCGCACGAAACATCGGCCCCAAATAATAAAGAGCAAGCGGATCACTTTCTTTAATCAAATGATGTTCCAGAACCGAACGGACGACGCTGGCGGTCATTTCGGGCCGAAGAGCGATATGACGGCCGCCCCGGTCCTCAAACGCATACATTTCCTTGTGGACGATGTCACTTGACTCTCCGATGGACCGGCTAAACAGATCGGTAAGTTCCAGGAGTGGGGTCCGGATTTCCCGGAATCCGCGGGCTTCCAGAAACACCCGCGACCGGGACTCGAGAATTTGCCATTTTTCTATTTCGCCGGGGATGATGTCATCCATCCCTTTCAGGCTTTGGAATTTCATGAATGGATTCCTCGCGCAGCATTCAAGTCTCGCAGATATGTCAACGGCGGACAGGTAAAAACATGCCGATCAAAAAAATTCGCGCCTCTCAAAAGCTTCCCTCCAAGACCGTCTGAACAGCTTTCTTGTCCGTAGTTTAGCAATCCCCTGCGGCCAACGTGTTTGTCGCAGGCAAAAGGCGGAATCGCCCTTGGGAATGACAGCCGGATTTAAAACCGTGTCCGTTTTTGCGAAGTCCGCGCTTTACGCCTGCGCACTTCGCTCGGCTTTTCATAGTGTTTCTTGGCTTTCAGGATTTTAAGAATACCTTCGCGCTCAATTTTCTTTTTTAACCGTTTCAGCGCCCGGTCGAGCGGCTCATGGTCTCCAACTTGAACTTCAGGACTCAATGTATACCCCTTTCTTTTCAAATGATGGGCGTATTATACGCCGCGCCGCGTCTTTGTCAAGCCGCCTCTGGCCGTAACCAATTCCCATGCAACAAGATATAAATATGGAATATCGCGAAACAGAATTTTTTACAATTTCGCGCAGCATCCCGGAACATCAGCCGATTTCCTCATCGGGGCATTTTCCTGAATGACGCGAAAATTGGACTGACGTCACACAGGACAACAGATGGACAACGATTGACAGCCCCAAAAGCTTCAATTATAGTAGCACAAACTTATGAACGCACCTGTACTTGGTTTAGAATTGAAACGGCATTGGGAAAGTTTTTTGCGCCTGCTCTATCCGGCGCACTGTGCCATTTGCCGGATTCCGCTGGTCATCGATGAAACCATGCTGTGTCAATTTTGCTTTCAACAAATCAGAATGGTTCCCGAGCCGCATTGCTTCCGCTGCGTCCGTCCCGTCCCTCCGTATGGCGAGGAACGCACGATATGCCGGCATTGCCGGTCTGACCGCCCTTATTTTGACAAGGGATTTTCGCTGATTCTCTTTGATGAACATTCCAGGGCGCTTTTTCACGAAATAAAATTTAAACGCAAACCATGGCTCCTCAAGACGTTACGGCCGTTCTACGACGCTAATTCGAATGTGCCCGATTTAACGGATTATGATCTGGTGACGCCCGTTCCCATGGACGGTGCGCGCCAAAGAAACCGTGAATTCAACCAGGCGGAAGTCATCGCCAAGCTTCTTCTTGCCTGGTCAAAAAACGACTCATGCTGTTCGGTCCGGCCGGTGCTAAAGAAAACCAGGAAAACAGATCCCCAGAGCCTGCTTCCCAGAGACGAGCGAATTCATAACCTGGAAGGGGCGTTCCGGCTGAAACGCCGGCAGGACGTTGGCGGGAAACACATCCTTCTGGTCGACGACA
>CAZFUU010000151.1:0-3230 GCA_964522565.1 uncultured bacterium
GTGACGAAAAGGGAAGTGGAAGAAATGGCCGAAAAAGAGCGGAGGAGTTTGTCCGCCGCCGGTGTTTGCAGCTCAAACAGTGTCTCGCCCCACTCGACAAACTCGCTTCAAACACCGTCCGCAGACAAACAGTCATCTGAATATTCTGTCCATGCGGGAAGCAGAAAACGGGCGAAGGAAGATGACGGCTGCGAGTTTCCGAGCACCGATAGGAGCGCAGGATTGTTTGAGCGACCGGCATCTTCCTTCACCCGTCGGTTTGGGGAAATTCTGGGGATGATGAAGGAGATGAAGGCGGAAGTGATGGTGCCGAGTTATCTGGGCGGGTCGGAGACCATCATGGGCGGGCGGAAAACATTTTTGAGTTTGCGGGGAATCCTCGTGCTCGGCCAGAAAAAGTCGGATGATGAGTATTACGAGGAAGACCTGGACATGCTCGCGACATTGGCGCAGGAACACGCGATCGCGTTTGAGAACGCGCGGCTCTACGACGAGGCGGTGCTCCGGGCGCAGGAGCTGAAACGGATGAACGAGGAGCTTGAAAATACGCAGTCCCAACTGCTTCGCGCGGTTGATGACCTGGAGTCCATGAACAAGCAATTGCAGGTGACGCAGGCGTCTTTGATCGTCGCGGAAAAAAACGCCACGATGGTCGGCATGGCGCAGGCGATCGGGCATGAGATTTACAACCCGCTGTCGCCGGTTTTGATTCATTCCGGCAATGTTCACCGGAAATACGTGCCGAGATGCAGGGATTTGCTCGAACGGAACCGCGGCGCCATGCCGCCCGAACTTACGGCGGAACTGGAAAAATTCCTTTCCGGCATGGAGGAAAGCGGCCGAAAGGCGGAACATCACGCCCAGCGCATTAACGCGGTTGTGCGGACGCTAACGAATATTTTAAAAGATTCAAAAGATGAACTGGAGCCGCTGAGTTTGATTGTGCTTATCCGGGAAGCGATTGAGGCGACCCGCTTTTCGACCGGCAATGAAAACCTGCCCGGTTGCGAGATTATCCAGAAAATCGCTGGCAGTATTCTCATTATGGGCAATCTGAAACAATTGCTTCAGGTGTTGATTAACGTCATCAAAAACGCTTATGAAGCGATGGAGAAAGTGCAAGGCCGGAAAATTGTGATTGACGCTTTTGCCGATGCCGAAAACCCGAAACTCGCCAGAATCGAAATTGCCGATAACGGGCCGGGAATCCCGCCGGACATTCTGGCGAAAATCTGGATGCAGGGATTTTCGACGAAAACGCAGGCAAGCGACAGCATCGGAGCGGCCGGGCAGGGGCAGGGGCTGTTTGTCAGCAAGCATATTATCGAGAGCATCCACAAAGGGGAAATGACGGTCAGGAGCCAGGTCGGGGTCGGGACGACGTTTATCATTAAATTGCCGATCGCGGGGGAAAAACCGGATGAATAGGGCATTGGTTGTTGACGATGAAGAAGCGATTTGCGAGTGCCTGAAAGAAGAGCTCGAGGAACTCGGGTTCGAAGTTGCCGTGAGGATGACGGGCGAAGAAGCGATCGCCTTGATTGACAAGGAGCCGCTCAAAATCGCGGTGGTGGATATGCGGCTTGCCACCGAGGTGACGGGCATGGATATTATCAAGGCGCTTCGCGCGAAACAGCCGGAGACGATTGTTTTGGCGATGACCGGTTATGTGGATATCGGATTGAAGCAGAAAACAGAAAGTTTGGGCGTCAGCGGGTTTCTGGAAAAACCGAACGATATTCAGCCGGACGTGTTCCGGGCGAGAGTCCAACAGCTGATGGAGCGCTCGGGCGCCTGATTATGTCCGCAACTGCTTTTCGGCGTCGACCACGCCTCGGTTGATTTTTTGCATCGCGCTCCGGGCGGTCGACCGCATTTTTTCAGAAGCGTGCGGCGCGTGAATGATTTCCCTCAGAAGCTGAATGATCATCCTGAAATGCCTCACAAGTTCCCCTTCGTCGGAGGCCGTCAGTTCCGAAAGTTTTGAAAACGGAACGCCGTTTGTCCACGCCTCGGCCGTTTTCGCGAGATGAAAATGGGGCGGCTTCGTGTGCGGGCGCACCCTGAATTTCATTTCCCGGCGGACGATTTGCCGGTGATGGTGCTCGGCGGTTTTTTTGAGCCGTTCGTGGTGTTGTTTGAGAGGCGGCAGGTGGTCGCTTTTCCGCGGCTCGAAAATCAGGGATGATAAAAAGGCGTTCAATTCCGTTTCCGTCAGGTGTTCGAGCGTCTCCAGCATTTCGCCCAGCATCAGTTCATATCCGAAAATCGAGGAAGCGAATTCCCCCTTTTCCGTCAGGCCGTTTTCGGCCAGATAGCCCATTTCGGCAAGCAGCTGGATTTTGCGTTCCATCAGGTCAGCGCCTTCCCGGCGCCTTTTTTTGTAGGACTGGAAATAATGAAACGTGGACGGGTAAATTCTAAGCAGTTTTTCGCGGCCGAGGTTGCGGTAAAGATTGAGCAGGGTAGCGTACGCCGTGTTGAACTGGCTTTCGATTTGCGCCGGTTTTCCGTAAAGGATTTTTTCGACTTCGGGAAACGGAATGTCGTTGGGGTGCACCCGGATGTAAACGAATCCCTCCTCATCCATTCCGCGGCGTCCCGCGCGCCCCGCCATCTGGTAAAAATCGCGGGTCGTCAGAAATCCGAAATGCGTGCCGTAAAATTTCTGAAGCTCGTCAAAAATGACGCTTCTGGCCGGCATGTTGATTCCGAGCGCGAAGGTTTCGGTTGTGAAAATGAGTTTGATCAACTTGCTTGTGAACAGCTGTTCCACCACTTCCTTGAGGGTCGGGAGCATGCCGGCATGGTGAAAGGCGATTCCGTTCGCGACCAACTGCTCCATCTCTGCCGCGGATTTTTCACCCGACAGGTCATAACGCGCGACGAGTTCCCGGTAACGCTCCCGGGCTTCTGTTTTTTCCCGCGGAGTCAGAAAATCAAACCGGACGACTTCCCAGGCGAGGTATTCGGCGCGCCTCCGGCCGAAGACGAAATAAATCGCCGGCAATTTATTTTGCTTTACCAAATGGTCGATCAGATGATCCAGGCGGTTGGGTTTGGCGCGCCACGGGTGAACCCCCCTTCGCCGTTCTTTCCACGTGATTTTCCACGAATCGCGGTTCAGGTATCCCGTGCGCCGGAGTTCTTTCATGTTCTCGATCATTTGTCCCTGGCATTGAAATCCGAAATGAAGGGGAACGGGGCGGTGCTCGCTGGTCACGATTTGA
>CAZFUU010000151.1:3240-4146 GCA_964522565.1 uncultured bacterium
CGCGCCCCGTTACACGGCATTGCGTCACTGATTTCAGCGACGGTACTTTTCGGGATATTTTCCCCGGCTTCTTTCGTTGTTGCAGGCGGGATTTCCTGCGTAACGGGGTGAATCGAACGAATCCAGTCGGCCAGCTGGCCGATGTTGGGCGAGGTGGCGCTCAAGGCCAGAATTCTCACATGGGGCGGGGTGAAAAGAATGGCTTCTTCCCAGACGGTGCCGCGTTCCGGGTCGTCCAGATAATGAATTTCATCGAAGACGACCCAGCCGGTGTTTTCGATTCGTTTTTCGTTTTCGAAAAGGGAATTGCGGTAAATTTCCGTGGTCATGATGAGAAGCGGCGCTTCGGGGTTGATGGACACGTCGCCGGTCAGGATGCCGACCATTTCTTCGCCGTAGCGGGCCTTGAAATCGCGGAATTTCTGGTTGCTTAACGCCTTGACGGGCGCGGTGTAAATGACATTTTCACCCCGTGACATGGAATCGTCGATGGCGTGCTCGGCGATGAGCGTTTTTCCGGCGCCGGTGGGCGCGGAAACGAGAACGGAATATCCGCGCTGAATCCAGTCGATGGCTTCTTTTTGAAAGGGGTCAAGTTCGAACGGCATGCGTTACTTTAAGGCAGAACGGGCGCCGAGTCAATGGGCAGGAACCAGTATTTGGGGTCAGAGCCCGGGCTCTGACCCCAGATATGGACAATCCTGCCAAATCCGTGTAAAGTATCCGCATCATGAAAAAAGAAATTCTGCATGAAGGCAAATTCCGGCGATTTGTCCGCGAAAACGGATGGGAATATACCGAACGCGTCAAGGGCAAGGGCGTGGTCGTGGTGCTCGCGCTGACGGACGATGTTACCTACGCGATGGAATCGCACATGATCGTTCAGGTCAGACCGGCTGACTCTCG
>CAZFUU010000152.1:0-4120 GCA_964522565.1 uncultured bacterium
CTTCAGCCGTGTTACAGAACAGAAAGTAAATGATAATCTTTTTCCGGATGTGCATGAGCTTGATTTCGGAGCGTATGTCAAAGCTGAAAAAGATATCGGGAAGCTTTCGATCGCAAGCGGTGTGCGCGCGGATATTTTTCATACGAGGGCCGGAAAATCCTTGCCCAACAGCCCAGCGATGACCCGGGCAAATTCCAGGACGAATTTTTTGCCGAGCGCCAATTTATTTTTAAAATATTTAATTAACGGCAAAACAAATATATTTGCAGGCACGGGCCTGTCAGCAAGGCTGCCGACCGCCGTGGAGCGCTATACGCAACAGGGCGCTTCTTTTTATGGCAATCCCGATTTAAACCCGGCACGGAATTTTCAGACCGACCTGGGGTTTGAAACCGAATTATTTAAACGCCTCACTTTCAGGGCAAAGGGATTTTATAGTTATTTGCATGACTTCATCTATCAAGCATCGGTTCCGGCCCGCACCTGGACCAATATTAGTGCCTATTTGATAGGCGGAGACGCTATCGCCAGGTTTGATCTGGGCGGCGGATTTTTTTTGGATGGAGGCCTGGGCTACCAGCGGGGCGGAAAATATAAGAGACCGGATGGAAATGACGACAAGGATTTGGCGGAGGTTGCCCCGTTAAAAATAAAACTGGCGGTTGTTTTTGACAGGGAAGGTTTCTTTGCGACAGGAGAATGGATCCACTCGAACGCTCAGAAGAGGGTCGATATTGCCGCCGGTGAAAAACACATTAAAGGATGGGATGTGTTTAATTTACGCGCCGGCTACGGTTTCGAGGAAATGAAAGGCAAGTGGGCGGTTCTGAACGGCGCACGGTTGAATTTGGGGATGGACAATGTTTTGAACCGCAAATACGCTGTCGCCAATTCTTATGAGTATGACCCGACGGATCCGGGTGGGGCCAATGTCCGGGTCGTCAATGAGCCCGGGCGGTTTATGTACAGCAGTTTATCCTATAGCTTTTAAAGGAGTATCGTGATGACACATTTGATGCTTAAAGGCGGATTTTTTATTTGGCCGATTTTTTTATGTTCGGTCGTGTCACTTGCGGTTGTTCTGGAGCGCGTTCGTTATTTTCATCGGACACGCTTGAGAAGCAAAAATCTGCCCGAACGGGTACAGCTCTTGATCCATGCCAGGAAAATAGAAGAAGCGCATGCTCTTTGTGAGAAAGAAGGCAGTTTTGTCGGGAAGTTTTTGGCCGTCGGGATTAAGGTTATTGAGCGTTTGCCGGAAGAAAAAAACAAGATTCTTAGGCGTGCCGGCTCTCGGGAGCTTGAAGAAGGCGAAAAACATCTGCGCATACTTTCAGTTATAGGCAATATTGCAACGCTTTTGGGACTTTTGGGAACCGTAACCGGCATGATCCGGACCTTTATTAAGATCGAAGCATCCGGAGGAACCGCCGAAGTCGCCTTGCTTGCCGGTGGCATATGGGAAGCTCTACTGACGACAGCGGCAGGTTTAAGTGTGGCAATCCCGACTCTGGTTATGTATCACTATTTTGAGGGGATCGTGGATAGCAGGGCAGTTCAGTACAAAAACTTGGCCGCGGATATTTTTAATTTGCATTAACATGCGGAGGGGAGTTTTGAGTTCATTTGAGCTTGAAAGACGAAGAAAGGCGGACACGAATTTAAACATCGCTCCCTTGATCGATATCGTCTTTTTGCTGTTGATATTCTTTGTGCTGTCATCGCATTTTGTATCGCCTCAAGGATTTAAGGTGAAATTGCCTGCGGCGGCCGGTGCCCAGACGCAAAAGAACGAACAGGTGACTGTTTTTATCGATAAAGATGGGAATATTTTTTTGAATGACTCGAAAATCAAATTCGATCAGCTTGAATCTCTCATCGGCTCGGAATTAAATAGATCAAGCTCAAAAACTGTGGTGATCAAAGCTGATGAGGATGTTTTGTTGGGATTAGCCGTCAAGGTGATGGATATTGCCAAGGAGGCGAACGCTGACGGCCTTGTGATATCCACTAAAACGCCAAGCGATGAAAAGAATAAATCCCGTTAGAAATAGTGTGCTAGATGTTAAACCCAATCGCACTCACCCGATGAAACGCAAAGGAATTTCTAACGGGATAAATGATCTGCGTGCGTGCTTCCTGATTTCCCTTGTGGTGCATACAGGAATCGCCGGGTCCGGGATATTGCATTTTGCTTCCCTCGAAAAAGACAAACCATTTGAAATTTATTTTAAGATTGAAGAAGAAATATTGCCCGAAGTTTTTGAAGTGAAGGAGGAAAAGAAGATCGAGCCGCCGGTCATTGATCGGGAAAATGTGAGTGAACCTGTCCCGGATGAATCAATAACCGAAGTGCCTAAGCCCGTTCAAGAAGATGACGAGCTTAAGAAATCCATCCTGCGGTATCAAGACAGCATCAAACAGAAAATCCAAATGGAAAAACAATATCCGCGTTGGGCATTACGTTTAGGACATGAAGGGAGTACAAGAATAACCTTTTCTGTTTTGTCGTCCGGCCAGATTGAAGGTTTACGGCTTATTGCTTCATCCGGATTTGACGAGTTGGACAAGGAAGCATTGAATGCGGTCAGGCGCGCCAGCCCTTTTTTGTCATTTCCGGATAACTTTAAGGAAAATGAACTCCGGTTTGAGATCGACATGGTTTTCAAAATCGCGCAAAATTCGTAAAACTCGGACAAATCTAGAAAACGCCATGCGGGCTTGTGAACGTATGCGTGCAATGGGCATGTGTTCCGAGGGTTTTCCTTAAGCAAGGGAAAAACTGGTTGTGGGATTGTGTCGCGATTGCGGAGTTGAAGAACTGAGATTGCGTCAGGCTGTTTAAGGATTGGTTCAGGACGGGCTATTGCTTTTCCCGTGAAATTGCCTTGCCGCTTGTTTGACATTGCCGGGAGGCGTATAATTTTACTTGATGGCTAATACCAGACTGGTTCCTTTAGGATATAGGCGGCTTGTTTCGGATATTGCGGCGGTGTATCACCAATCCCGACGGATGGCTATCCGGGCGTACTGGCAAATCGGTAAACGAATCGTTGAAGTAGAACAGGACGGCGCAGTCAAATCCGCCTATGGCACAGGGCTTCTGCGCCAGCTGTCCGCCGATCTTTCCAAACAACTGGGCCCCGGTTTCTCGGAAACGAATCTGAAACGATTCCGTCAATTCTATCTCCAGAACCGAATTCGTCCGCCCGCGGACGAATTGCAGTGGAGTTATCGCACAGAACTTTTAAAAATAACAGATAAAAAAAGACGCCTTGCCCTCGAGCGGTGCATTCAAAAAGACGGCCTGAACCGTGACGAACTTCGGGCGCTGATTCGCAGGCGAAACTCGCCCGAAAGCAACAACAATGAGAGGAGAAACCCTCCTGCAGCCACGCTTCTTAAACCACCGCAAGATCTGCGCATTGCCACCTATCAAAAGGTTGGCGATTTTGGCGGGGACAAGGATGTTCTCGATTGCGGTTTTCATGTTTTTCGCACCGTCCTGAAAAAAGACTGCCATGCTGTGACGATTACCGAAAAACCTTCTTATTCGTATGAAGCAATCGTGGAGCGCGTCATTGATGGCGACACGCTGATTGCCGTAATTGACGTCGGTTTCGGCACCCGGGTGCGGGAGAAACTTCGCTTGCGCGGGATTGACTGCCCGGAACTCAACACCCCAGCGGGGGAACAGGCAAAGCGATTTGTGATCGAACGTCTTCCGGAAGATTCGAAGATTCTTATCAAAACGTATAAAACAGACCTCTATGGGCGATTCGTCGCCGACGTCTTTATCCCAGGACGAAATGACCAAACTTCGATCGAAAGGGCGACGGCAGTAGGTCGCCAGGATGAAACCGACACAGGCCAACACATATTTCTCAACAACCTTCTTCTCGAGACCGGCTATGCCGTTAACATCTAGGGCCCTGTGCTGCGTGGGCGATTTCCCCTGTTGGTTAATGGGCGTAACGTATTGTCGATAGTTTAATATCGGAGGATAAAATGGAATGCGTTTCGGATGTGATGGACACGAACGTGGTCGGCGTCCGCGAGGAAACTTCTATTCGCGAGATTCACATTTTGATGCGGCGTTACGGCTTGAGCGATTTTCCGG
>CAZFUU010000153.1:0-4028 GCA_964522565.1 uncultured bacterium
CGCTCCAAACCGGACAGTGTCCGAATTTATCGTAACTTGTTGTGTCATAATGATTTTTCAATAACAAACGCGGGAACAGTTTTGTGCCCGGAAAACCGATAAATAAATTATGAATGAAACATCAGAAGTCCTGAAAGAACGCCTCGACAAAATCAAGAAATTAAAAGAAGAAGGAGTCGCGCTGTATCCGAATCATTTTCTTTCGGATGAACGAATTTGCCGCCTGCTGGAAAGTTTTGAAGAAAACAAGCCCGTACGTGTCGCGGGGAGGATGATGGCGCGGCGGATGCACGGGAAAAGCTCTTTTTGCGATTTGCGGGATGAGACGGGGAAAATCCAGATTTATGTCAAGGCCGACGTGGTAGGAAAGGAAGCGTTTGATTTGTTCGGGCTTCTCGATATTGGCGATATTTTGGGGATTGAAGGCACGCTTTTTACGACGCACAAGGGAGAGAAAACCATTAAGGTCGAGCAATTTTGCCTGCTTTCAAAAATTGTCCGTATCCTTCCGGAAAAATGGCATGGTTTGAAAGATGTTGAGACGCGTTACCGCCAGCGTTATGTTGATTTGATTGTGAATGAAGAAGCGCGCCGCGTGTTTCAGACGCGATCCCGGGTGATGCGCGAGATTCGCGGGTTTTTGGATGAAAAAGGATTCCTGGAAGTGGAAACGCCGATGATGCAGCCGATTCCGGGAGGCGCGCGCGCCAAACCGTTCATCACGCACCATGAAGCGCTGCACGCAGACCTTTTTTTACGTGTCGCCCCGGAACTTTATCTGAAGCGGCTTCTGGTGGGTGGATTTTCGAAAGTATACGAAATTAACCGGAATTTTCGCAACGAGGGGTTATCCACGAAGCACAACCCGGAATTTACGATGATGGAGCTTTATCAGGCCTACGCGGATTACGAAGTCATGATGAATCTGACCGAAGATTTGATTGTGACGCTGGCTGAAAAAATAAACGGCCAGACGTCTGCCGCTTTCGGCGAGATGGCGATTGATTTCAAACGGCCATGGCGGCGGGTGGCGTTTTATGACATTCTGAACGAAAAAAGCGGAATGGACTGGCGCAAGGGGCCTTTGCGTGAGCTGGCGAAAAAATCTGGAATTCCCCTGGAACATTACACCGAAGACGTGGATATCCTGAACGAGGCTTTTGACCGGTTCGTTCAGCCGGACCTGGTCAACCCGACGTTTGTCACGGATTATCCCGCGCTGACCACGCCGCTTGCGAGACGCAAGGAAAGCGATTCTTCGCTGGTGGACCGGTTCGAGCTTTTTATCGGCAAGATGGAAGTCGCCAACGCGTTTTCGGAATTGAACGATCCTTTTGAGCAAAGGCAGCGGCTTACGGATCAAAAAGAGGTAATAGGAACGTCGAAAGCGGTCGATGAGGATTTTTTGACGGCCTTGGAGTACGGGATGCCTCCCGCAGGCGGGTTGGGCATCGGCATTGACCGGCTGGTAATGCTTTTGACCGGGTCGCTTTCGATCCGGGAAGTAATTTTGTTTCCGCAGCTGAAGCCGGAATAAAGATGATGATTTGTCATTCCCGATATTTATTATCGGGAATTTAAAGCGATGGATCCCCGCTTGAGACATGCGAGGATGACATGATTGGATGTTAAATTTATATGTCATTTGAATCGTTTATCGCGCTGAAATATCTGGTCAAAGGGAAGCGGCACGGGTTTGTCTCTTTGATATCGCTGATTTCCGTTCTGGGAATCGCCGTGGGGGTCATGGCGCTGATTGTTGTTCTTGCGGTCATGAGCGGATTCAGCAGGGAACTGAAAAACAAGATTGTGGGCGTTCAGCCGCATATTATTGTCGAGCAGTTTTCGGGGATGAGAAATCCGCGCGAAGCGGTAGCGCTTGTGCGGTCGATGAACATTCCGGAACTTGAGTCCGTGGCGCCGTTTGTGCATGGACAAGGGATTATCCGGTCAGAGACGGCGGCGACAGGCGTGGCCGTCAAAGGGATTGACCCCGCGGATGAACCGCTTGACCTTTTTCGCGATCGCATGGTGAGCGGAACATTGTCCTTTGATGATGTGGTCGCTCAGGATGATGACAATCAATCCGTCCGGGTGGGACGAATTCTCATCGGCGCCGAACTTGCCCGGCGGCTGGGAGTCGGGTTGGGCGAGGTTGTTTATGTCATATCGCCGGCACTGGATGAGCTGGATTTCAAGGCGAGTTCTTTGAAAAAAGTAATCAAGCAGACCAAAAACGAGCCGTTTGTTGTCTCCGGAATTTTCAGGATCGGAATGAACGATTTTGACAATAACCTCGGTTTGATGAATTTGAAACAGGCGCAAAACCTTTACCGTCTGGAACAGGATCAGGTGACGGGTTTGAGCATCCGGCTGACGGACGTCGACCTCGCCGACCGGCTCAAGGACGAAGTGCGGACGGCATTCGGCCCGGGGTTTCAGGTGAGAAGCTGGGCGGACTTGAACCGGACTTTTTTTGCCGCACTCAAAGTGGAAAAGACGGTGATGACGATTTTGTTGTCCCTCATTATTCTCGTCGCGGTGTTTAATATCGTTTCGTCGCTTATTATGGTCGTGATGGAAAAAACAAGGGATATCGGAATTTTGAGGGCGCTTGGGGCGACGAAGGGTTCCGTCAGGGATATTTTTCTGTTGCAGGGATTTTTAATCGGGTTTTCCGGAATCGTGCTCGGAACGGTGTCAGGCCTTTTGCTGGCGTTCCATCTTAATCCGGTCGCCGATTTTCTGGAGCGGACATTCGGCCTGGTGGTGTTTCCGCCGGATATTTATCTTTTTGATCAAATTCCGGCCGAAATCAATATGCCGGATGTCGCCGTGATTGTGGGATTCGCGCTCGTCATGTCGATTTTGGCGGCCGCGTATCCGGCAAACCGCGCGGCGAATCTTTTGCCGATTCAGGCATTGAGGTATGAGTAGCCATGTTTCAGGCGATTGACGTTTGCAAGGGATTTCGCGGGCCTCAGGGAAAACTGGAAATTTTGCGCGGCGTGAATTTAAGGATACAAGCGGGCGAGTTGGTTTTTATTTTCGGCCGGTCAGGCGCTGGCAAGTCGACCCTTTTGCATATTTTCGGAGGGCTGGACCGGCCCAACGGGGGAAAAATTGTTTTTCAGGATCGCGAAATCAGTTCAATGAGCGACCGGGAACTGGCGCGGACACGGAATCAGGATTTCGGGTTTGTTTTTCAGTTTTACCATTTGCTGCCGGAATTAACGGTCGAAGAAAACGTGGCTTTGCCCGGAATGATCAAGGGAAAACGGAACCGTGAGCTGCCCGGCCGGCTTTTGAAACGGGTGGGGCTCTGGGATCGGCGGAAACATTTGCCGCGGGAAATTTCCGGCGGAGAGCAGCAGCGTGTCGCGATTGCGCGAGCGCTGGTCAATGAGCCGAAAATTGTTTTTTGTGACGAGCCGACCGGAAATTTGGACGAGGAAACGGCCGAATCGATTCAACAGTTGATTTTTGAGCTGAACCGGGAAGGGCAGACTTTTTGCATTGTGACCCATGAGCCGAGTTTTGTGCGGCCGCAGGCCAAGGCGTATCGCCTGCATGAAGGCGTTTTGGGCGTTTACGGGCAGGCATGACATCCCGATAAATATTCATCGGTTGTCATGGCCGCCCTTGCGCTTCGGTTGAAAGAGGAAAAGTAGCGCAAGGGCAGTAGTAATTTTTGACGAAGAAGAATAAGGAACCGGAAAAAAAGAAAGGGTTTTTTATGAAAAAACAGGAGTCAAATAAAACCAGGAAAAACATCATGACATCGCTTGCCCGGGAACCCTTTGTGTATCTGGACGGCCAGTTCGTTGCCAAACAGGACGCGAAAATCTCCATTTTTGACCATGGCCTTTTATACGGCGACGGCGTATTCGAAGGCATTCGATCGTATAATTGCCTGGTGTTCAAACTTAAAGAGCTCCTGGCGCGTTTGTATGAGTCGGCGCACACCCTTTTGCTGAATATTCCGTTAACGCCACAGGAACTGGAAGAGGCCATTCTTGAAACGTTGA
>CAZFUU010000154.1:0-3983 GCA_964522565.1 uncultured bacterium
CCGAATTATACGGAAAGGTGCTGGGAGTGATCGGAATGGGACGTATCGGACGGGAAGTGTCAAGCGCGCGCTTGCGTTCGGGATGACCGTTCTGGGGTATGACCCGTTTATCGCCAAAGACACGGTTCGTCAGCTTGGAATAGAAGTTGTCGAGCTGGAGACGTTGATCGAAAAGGCGGATTTCATTACGCTTCATGTGCCTGCCAGCGAGACAACCAGGAATATGATCGGCGCTCCCCAGATACAAAAAATGAAAAAAGGCGTTTTCATCATCAATTGCGCGCGCGGCGGATTGATAGATGAACAAGCCCTTGCTGACGCGTTGAAGGCGGGGCATATCGGCGGCGTGGCGCTGGATGTGTTCGTGAAGGAGCCGCCCGAAAACTATGATTTGGTCAAGATGGAGCGCGTAATTTCGACTCCCCATCTGGGCGCTTCAACGCAGGAGGCGCAGGAAAACGTGGCGCTTCTGGTGGCCGAACAGGTCGCGGACGCTCTTTTGGAGCGCGGCGTTCGAAACGCCGTCAATTTGCCTTCTCTGGACGGTGAAACCATGCGGGTTTTGAAACCGTGGCTGCGCTTGGCGGAATGTCTCGGGTCTATCCAGTCCCAGCTTTTCGGCGGTAGCTTTCTCGAAGTCAACGTCCGTTACGGCGGAGAAGTGACCGGTTATAATTTGGCGCCTTTAACGATCGCGGTGATTAAAGGGCTGCTGGGGCCGGTTTGCGGCCCGGACGTTAATTATGTGAACGCGCCCGCCATCGCCAAGGAACGAGGCCTAGTGATTAACGAAAGCAAAACGACGCAACAGGAAGATTTCGCGAATTTTATTACGGTCGAAGTCAAAACCGATCAGCAAACCAATGTCGTGATGGGAACGCTTTTCGGCAACCGGGACCCTAGAATCGTGAGAATCAACGAATTCACGCTGGAGGTAATTCCGTGCGGCGTTGTTCTTTCGATTTACAACGAAGATCAACCCGGCGTGGTCGGCGGTATCGGCAATATTCTCGGGAAAAACAAGATTAACATTGCCGAGATGACGCTTGGCCGTGTCGCGCGCGGCGATAAAACGATGGCGATGACGGTGATCAATACGGACCAGGACATTCCGAAATCGGTTTTGGAAGAATTAAAAGGATTTCAACCGATTATTGACGCGAAGGTGATGCGGTTTTGATTCAAGGCCGGTTTTTCGCGCGCCGGGCGCGGAAAAACGGCATTGACTTGCGCAACTTTGAAAGGAAATCAGTTTGTGAAAAAAACGAAGCAGGGAATTAAAATTCAGGCCACCATTCTCGTAGGGGCCCAGTGGGGCGACGAAGGAAAAGGAAAAGTGATTGATTTGCTGACCGAGCAGAGCGATTGTATCGTTCGCTACCAGGGCGGCAATAACGCGGGGCATACCGTCCGGTACGGGGACAAGAAGTTCGTTTTGCATCTTTTGCCTTCCGGGATTTTACATCCGAGAAAAATCTGCGTGATTGGAAACGGCGTTGTCATTGACCTGGAAGCATTGTTTCAGGAAATTGAAATGCTGAGACAAAACCGGATTTCGATTACCGGCCGGCTGTTTATCAGTGAGCGGGCGCATATCATTTTTCCGTATCATCCAAAACTGGATCAGTTGCGTGAAGAAAAAAAAGGACGGGGAAAAATCGGAACCACCAAGAAAGGCATCGGCCCGTGTTATGCGGACAAAGCCAGCCGGCTGGGGATCCGGATTGTTGATTTGATGAACCCGAGGGTGTTTCGAGACCGTCTCAAGCAGGTTCTGGATGAGAAGAATCTGATTTTTGACAGGATTTACGGCGCCCCGCCTTTTTCTTTTGATGAAATCCACCGGAAATTTTCTGCGTACCGGAAACAAATCAGGCCGCTGATTGCGAACACGAATCTGATGCTTGAGCGTGCGTTCCGATCGAAAAAACGTATTTTGTTTGAAGGAGCGCAGGGAACGCATCTGGACGTGGACCACGGCACCTATCCGTATGTGACTTCGTCCAACGCCTCCGCGGGGGGAGCCATCACGGGCACCGGAATCAGCCCCGCGCATATCAATGAAGTGATTGGCGTCGTCAAGGCGTATACGACACGCGTCGGAGAAGGGCCTTTCCCGACGGAATTTCCCGCCGAACTGATGTCAAAAATCAGGGAACTCGGAGAAGAATTCGGAGCGACTACCGGACGCCCCAGACGGTGCGGCTGGTTTGACGCGCTGCTGGCCCGTCATTCTGTTCTGGTCAACGGCATTCGCCGGGTTGCCGTCACGAAACTCGACGTTCTGGATACTTTGCCCCGGATTAAAATTTGCGTGGGATACCGGTTTAACGGAAAGGTTTATCGGGATTTTCCGGCGGATTCCGAGGTTTTGGCGAAAGCCAAGCCCGTGTATGAAGAACATCCGGGCTGGGAGAAATCCACCGCGGGAATGCGCCGGTGGGATGATCTGCCGAATAACGCAAAAAAATACTTAAAACGGTTGGAGCAATTAATGGGCGTCCAAATCGCAATCGTATCGGTCGGGTCCGAACGATTGCAAACGATTTATGTCCATGGAAAATAAATCTGTCCGCGGCCTGAACCCGGTTCCGCGCCATGTCGCTATCATTATGGACGGAAACGGCCGGTGGGCAAAAGAGCGCGGCCTGCCGCGGATCATGGGGCACCAGCGGGGAGTCGAGACCATCCGGGAAATTTTGAAAACGGCGCGGGAAATAGGGGTTGAATACTTAACGCTTTATGCGTTTTCGAAGGAGAACTGGGCGCGCCCCAAAGATGAAATCGATTTTTTGATGAAACTCCTGTCGCAATATCTGGATTCCGAACTGAAAAATCTGGAAAAGAACGGGATCGCGTTTAATTTTATCGGCGAGCTCGGGGATTTGCCATCTGAAGTTCAGAAGAAAATCGAACGGAATGTGCGCCTCCCCCTGCCCGAAAAAAAAATGACCCTGACGCTTGCGCTGAGTTATTCGGGGCGACTGGATATTTTGGGAGCGGTTCGAACGCTTGCCGAAAAGGCCCAAAAGGGTGAAGTCGCGCCGGATCAGATTGACGAGCGCATGTTTGCCTCCTGTCTCAGCACGGCGAACATGCCGGATCCCGATTTGCTGATTCGCACGAGCGGCGAGATGCGCGTGAGTAATTTTTTACTGTGGCAGATTTCATACGCCGAAATCTATGTGACGGCCAAATGCTGGCCTGAATTTTCGCGTCAGGATTTTTTGGAGGCCGTCGAAAATTATCAAATCCGCGAGCGCCGGTTCGGGCGGACGGAAACCGCAAAGGTCTAAACGCTTATGCTTGAGATCGGACAACTTCAAAAACGTCTGTTTTTTTCGGCTATTTTAATTGCGGTCGTCGCTTACGCGATTTTTTTGGCGCCCTCATGGTTTTTTCTGATTGTTCTGGAGGCCGTGACGATTATCGCGTTGCTTGAGTATTTCAGTTTGGCGGAGCGCAAGGGCATGGCGATCAACAGGTATCTGGGTGTTTTTTTTGCCGCGCTGTTTCCGCTGCCGGTGCATTTGCCGGGGAAGGTGTTTATTTTAACCGTCGCCGTGCTTTGTGTTTTTATTTACAATTTTCACCGGCGTTTGCGAAGCCAGGCGCTCGGGAGCACGGCCGCGACCCTTTTCGGCATCGTTTATATCGGCTTCTTCTTTTCATTTCTGACCGAAATACACCGGATGCCGTCCGGGCAGTGGTGGACATTTTATATCCTTTTTATTCTGAAGATGGGAGACGCCGCCGCGTATTTTGTCGGGAAAAAATTCGGGACGCATAAATACGCCGTTCATATCAGCCCTAACAAATCGGTGGAAGGGGCCTTGGCGGGATTTGTGATGACGGTCGCGATGTCGGTTTTTTCAAAAATTTATTTGCCGCACGTTCCGTTGTGGCATCTGCTGGTCTTGGGCGCGGGGCTTGGGATCCTGGGTCAGTTCGGGGATTTGGCGGAGAGTTTGCTGAAGCGTGAC
>CAZFUU010000155.1:0-3935 GCA_964522565.1 uncultured bacterium
GGTCTTCTTTGATTCTGACTTCCATTCCTGCAAAAGTTTTCTCGTGAGTGTGCCCATTAACTGTAAAAAAGATTGCTTTATCTTGAATCCAGCTTGATCCACGCCCTTTTTTGAACGGAACATATGTAATTTGTAAATTGCCCATCCCTGGAAGAGGAAAAACTTCAGTATTGGGATAACCACCCTCTATATTTTCCATACGGTCTTCTTTGATTCTGACTTCCATTCCTGCAAAAGTTTTCTCGTGAGTGTGCCCTTTTAGTCCTGGCTTTCGGTCATAAATACGGAATGGCAACGCTACTGAATATAGTTGGCGACTCAAGTCTTCGGCTAAGTCTTTATCAGCCCAACCCCGGTGCGGTAGCTGATAATTATAGAGTTTAACCAATGTGCCATAATACCACTCCTCCATATAGGCATCGGGATATTTGCCTGGAGAAATCAAAAGGGCATCTGAATAAAACAAAATCACTTCTTTATTTGGAGCAAAGTATTCCACATAATGAGATTTCTCATTGTTGCGAGGCGGCTGAATCCTCACTAAAGTCATTCCCCAAGGATTATCTTTCGGAAATTGTGCGATATCTGGGCATCTCCGTGAGATAATGAGCTGATATCCTCTTTTTCTCTTTCCGCAAAACATAATAGCGCCCGTAGCTCCCTGATTATGCTTGCCTTGCACAAAAGGAATCTTCATTTTGTTTGATTTAGCCAAAGAAACTAAGGTGTTATGAAAATCCCTCGGATGCTGCCCCTCCCCCGAATCAATAATCAGCACATTGCTTTCGCTGGTCGATCCCGTAACGACAAGCTTGATTTGTTCGGCAAACTTGGTTCGTTCATCGTCGTTGAATATTTTTCCGACTTTTCCCTCCTCAAAACCGGGCACTTTTTTACCAAAAAAACGCGCTGCTGCGTGCTCCATTGTTTGTGGGGCATGCGGACCTTCCGGATCCACGCCTTCTTTAAAACATTCTCGCATTAATACGGCATCTATTGAGTTAATAATCTTTTCTGTCAAAGCAGGAATAGCTTCGGCCGACTGGTTGCTGCACATTGACCAGTTATTAGACACGCCTCCATAAGGCAACCAATTGCTCATATCTTTCATGAGAGGATTTTTTTCGATAATCTCCCCTATCTCATCCTCAGTTTCTGAGCGTAAAAGTGCTAGAGTAAGTTTAATCGCTTCTTCATTTGAAAGCATAAAAATCCCTTCCCGTTGAATATCCCTAAAGCTTGAATTCCTTCACTTTTGGAAAATGAAATTTTGATCGAATTTCTTTAACTTGCCGATCAATGACATCAAATACTTTTTTTATTTCTTCCTCCGTGTATTCGTATGCGCTCCGGTTTGCGCAATTACCGAGGATTTTAATTTTTTTGAGAATTGTGTTGGTCCTTTGTGTCGCCAATCTTTTAAAGCGCTCTTTTTTCTCCGCTGATTCCATTTAAAAAATCTCCTATATAAATGAAGATGACTTTTCGTAATAGTATCACTCTATTATATAAAATCAACTTATTTTTCGAATATTTTGAAGTAAAAGCGTTTTTGTTCCGATAATCCATCCGGAGAGGTGGAAAGAATTGGGGAGGAGCAATTGGTGGGGACAGGAGGACAAGTTAATACGACACGCGGACCGCGCGTGGCGGTTTTCCAAGAGGAGGTTGTTGAGGGAAGCCCCGTTAGAGTGATTACCAAGGTTCCAGATACGGTTCCGGGAACCGGGTTTTTTCCCTTTTGTCTTTTCACTTTTGACTTATTTTGTGGCCAGTCCAGCGCGAAAAATCCGGGCGGATTCAAGGGTGATATAAACCGCGATCAGGGCCAAAACCAGCGAGAGGCCCGCGACAATCCCGTCCGGGTTTGCCGCGCCGCTGATTTTTCGCGTCACTGCCTGCCAGAATTGAAAGCCCAGCGCGCCGATCGTCGTCACCAGCATGAAAAATGCCGGCGCCAGTGTCATCCAAAAGGGCTTCCGCCGCTGAAGCAGCCAGCAGGAGGCCACCAGAAGCGCGAGGCCCGCTACCAGTTGATTGGACGCCCCGAAGACCGGCCAGATTTTCTGCCACTGCCCGGAAACCGCCAGCGCGCCGCTTAACACAACAACGATCAGCGTCGCCGCATATTTGTTCCGGATTCCGAATAATTCGCTCGTCAGATATCTCCCAATCCGCGTGGCGGAGTCAAGCGTCGATAAAATAAACGCGTTAAGAACCATCACCGCGAACGCTTTCCCGTACCCCGAAAAAAAACTCTCTGAAATCGAATGAAAACCGTGACTAAAAACCACGATCGGGCCGCCGCTCCGAAGCAACGCGCCCGTATCCGTATGAGCAAGCCCGGCCGAAACACAAATAATCACAAGGACGGCCAGCAATCCTTCCGCAATCATACTGCCGTAGCCGATTCTCCGGAGATGTTTTTCGGACGCGATTTGTTTTGACGATGTCCCCGAAGACACCAGAGAATGAAAACCCGACACCGCGCCGCAGGCCACCGTGACAAAAAGCATCGGCCACAAAAAGCCCGCCTCCGGCCAACCCGCGGACAAAAACCCGGAAAACGCGTGTTCAACGGAAAAGCCGGGGCGCGTGACGAAAACGCCCGCGATCCCGATCCCGACGGCCGCCAACAGCAGATAACTTGTCAGGTAATCGCGCGGCTGAAGCAGAATCTGAACCGGAGTCACGGACGCGATAAAACAATAGAGAAACAAGAGCAGGATCCACACGTTCAAAGCGCCGAGGCCGCCGAAAGTTTGAAATTCCACCGGAAATTTGACTCCCAAAACCAGACAAGCGGCCAGCGCCAGAAGCCCGATCAGCGTCGCGATTTTGAAATCAACGCGGCGCCGGTAAATCAGCCATCCGAGGACAAGCGCGATCGGAATCGCCCCGAACGCCGGAACTACAACATCGGGTTCCGCGATAAAGGTTTGCGCGGCGAAGAGAGCGAAGACGGCAATCACGAGAATCAGCGACACCCAGACAAACACCGAAAAAAACAGGCGCGCGGACGGAGAAATTTCCGTCTTGGTAATTTCGGATATGGAGACCCCGCGGGACCGTACACTCATGAACAGCGTCGCGAAATCATGCACCCCGCCGATAAACACGGACCCGAGCAGGACCCACAGAAGCGCCGGGCCCCAGCCCCAGTACACGCACGCCAGCACAGGCCCGATCACGGGGCCGGCGCCCGCAATGGTTGAGAAATGATGCCCGAACAAAATCACCCAATTTTTTGCCGGGACATAATCGGTGCCGTCATATTGCGTTTCCGCGGGAGTCGGGCGGTCTTGTTCAAGTCCAAAGACGCGACTAACGTAACCGCCGTAAAACCGGTATCCGGCATAGAAGAACAGGATGGAAATGAGTAAAATCCAGCTCGCGTTCATTTTTTCACTACGTGCGGAATAACGCCGGAAAAAGATTAAATCTCAAACGTCCGCATCAGCGTTCCCGACTCGCTGCATTCGGCCTTGACGTCTATCCTGTCGCCTTCCTTGAGATTCGGGATTTCGATTTTATATTCCTGCCGGCCGGCGGTTTCCTGGTTCATGAACATGACCCTTTTTAACAACCCCTGATTCACCCAAATCTCGATTTCCTTGACGAAATGTGATTCCGGATCACTTACGGAATGTGCGACAAAAATATCGGCCGTTTGCGTAGACGCGTCATACGTCATTTCAATCTCAGACGGCGTATGCGCAAACAGCGGCGACGCAAACAAATTTAAACTTGCCAAAGCGATGGCCGCTAAAAAAAAGTTTTTCATGAGAAACCTCCGTTTTTTTAATCATGATTCATTGTCTGTCAGGGACTGTTCTTTCAAATCAACGGTTTTTCAAAAACAAGGTCGATGCCCCCTAGGCGCTTGGGGGCCCGCTCCTCTCATGCCGGTCTCAAAAAACGTCCCTTGCTCGAAC
>CAZFUU010000156.1:0-3903 GCA_964522565.1 uncultured bacterium
AGCAAAGGAATTTATCCATTCCCCACTATATACGATGTCCTAAATACGATATACGAATTTGTGAGCCCGGATGCCCTCGCACCCACGCGCGAGGACTTCCCGTCAGGAACTTGTGGTTCCTGTACGGGCGGGCTGCCGCTGTACACGACTTCCTCAGCCGTGACCGCGTCACACTTTTTCAACCGGAAAAAGTGTGAGCCCGGATGGATTCGAACCATCGACACCTGCCTTAAAAGGGCAGTGCTCTACCAACTGAGCTACGGGCCCACTTGATTTCGGTTAAATCAAGTGCGGCGTTGGGACGACTCATGAGTGCCGTTCTCAACGACCGCACAGAAACTCAAAGAACAAAATAACTTTAATCCTGCAACTCGATACGCTATGGGCATCTCTCGATTTCAGCCGTCCTTTAGGACGGGCCCACTTGATTTCGGTTAAATCAAGTGCGGCGTTGGGACGACTCATGAGTGTCGTTCTCAACGACCGCACAGAAGTTAAAGAGCAAAACAAACAAAATACGATAAACGGGCTGAATCAGGAATTAAGTTCGTTTTCCTTTTTCGCGAGTGATTCGTCAATTAATTTCACAAATTTATCCGTGCTCTCCTGAACGCGTTTCTGCGTTCCGCGGGAAATGTCCTCGCTGATCACTTTCGACTTTTCCAGTTTTTTTACCGATTCATTGGCTTCATGACGAATATTGCGAATCGCGACACGTCCGTCTTCGGCCGTCTTGCGCACCAGTTTGTCGAGCTCCTGGCGGCGTTCCTGCGTCAACGGCGGAATCTGAATGCGAATCATATGGCCGTCGTTGTTCGGCGTCAAGCCCAGGCCGGACGCTAAAATCGCTCTTTCGACCGCGGACACCGCGCCGGCATCCCACGGCTGGATCACGATTGTTTTGGCGTCCGGAGTGGTAATCGCCGCGATGCCTTTGAGCGCCATTTTCGAACCGTAATATTCGACTTGTACTCCCTCAACCAGCGCCGTCGTTGCCCTTCCCGTCCGGATGGATTGAAATTCCTGACGCGTCACATCAACCGCTTTCTGCATCCGGTGTTCCGCATCCGACAGAATCGATTTCGTATCATTAAATGTTTGCGTCATTGCGTTGCCCTCCGTTTGATACAACCGTTAGCGTCGTCTTTATTTAACTGACAACCGTCCCGATGGGTTCGCCCAAAATCACTTTTCGGATATTCCCGTGCCTCATCAGGTCAAAGACCACAATCGGCAGTTTGTGGTCCATGCACAAAGAAATCGCGCTGGCGTCCATGACCTGCAGGCGTTTTTTTAACACATCCATATACCTTAACCGGTTAAACCTTTTCGCGCTTTTGTTTTTGTGCGGATCGCTTGAATAAACTCCGTCGACTTTCGTCGCTTTCAAAATCACGTCCGCTCCGATTTCGGTCGCCCGCAGCGCGGCCGCCGTATCGGTCGTAAAAAACGGATTGCCGGTCCCCGCGCCAAAAATCACCACGCGTCCCTTCTCAAGATGACGAATCGCGCGACGTCTGATGAACGGCTCGGCCAATTGTTGAATCTGAATGGCGGATTGCACCCGCGTCTGAACGCCTTCGCGCTCAAGCACATCCTGCAGGGCCAAGGCGTTAATCATGGTCGCGAGCATACCGATATAATCGGCCGCGACACGGTCCATCCCCTCATCCGCCGCTTTCAGCCCTCTGAAAATATTTCCCCCGCCAATGACGCACGCCACTTCAACCCCGAGATCCTTCACTTCCTTGATTTGCCGCGCGATTGACTTTGCCACTTCCAGGTCGATTCCGTATCCCTGTTTGCCTTGCAGAGATTCTCCGGTCAATTTTAAAAGGACTCTTTGATACACCGGCTTGCGTTCGGCGGATTTTGCCATACTTTCCCCCTCCGTTTATGGGAAATCTTGAATAAATATATCGGCGCTACAGGCGGGATATTTTAACATCGAACACCGTCAAAACCAAGAAGTTGATTTACTGACGATCTGCCGGTTTGAACCTCAAACGGCCGCGTCTGGAATTAATTAATCGGCGCCTACTTCGAATCTTTCAAACCTTCGAATAATGATATTCTCGCCGATTTTTGAAATTATCTCGGTCAGCAGTTCCTTGATTGTCTTCGAATCATCCCGGATATATTTTTGGTCCAGGAGGCACACCTCTTCAAAACGCTTTTCAAGCTTGCCCTGGACGATTTTATCCTGAATTTGTGCCGGCTTCCCCTTGACCTGATCCCGGAAAATCTCTTTTTCCTTGTCAATAAATGCGGCATCCAGTTCCTCGCGGGAAACCGCCAAAGGATGCGCCGCCGCAATTTGCATCGCGACGTTTCTGCCGAATTCCTGGAAATCAGAATTTTTCGCGACGAAATCGGTCTCGCAGTCAATTTCAACCATCACGCCGATTTTCCCGCCCAAATGGATATACGAAAAAACCTGCCCTTCCTTCGCGGAGCGACCCGCTTTTTTGAGCGCGATCGCGATTCCCTGCTTGCGAAGAATTTCCTTGGCTTTTTCGGGGTCTCCGCCCGCCTCCGTCAGCGCCCGCTTGCAGTCCAGAATCCCCGCGCCGGTCGCTTCCCGAAGCAGTTTAACCTGATTCACTTTTTTATCCGTCATAGCTTCCTGTGTCATTTCTATTTTTTTGCTTTCACGGTTTTTGATTTGATCTTTAACGCCGCGTCCTTCTCGTCATCTTTTATGGTTTCGACTTCATCTACCAATAAATCCGGGGCAGATCCGGAAGTTTCTTCGGCTTCTTCCTCCGCAGCTTTCTGTTCGGCTTTCCGGCTCATCGAAGCACATTTATCCCGCCCCGATTTCACCGCTTTGGCAATCACCTCGCAGATGAGTTTCACGGAGCGAATCGCGTCATCGTTACCCGGAATAATGTAATCCGCCATATCCGGATCGCAATTGGTATCAATCAGCGCCACAACCGGAATGCTGAGGCGGCGCGCTTCCTGAACGGCAATCATTTCCTGCGTCAGATCGATCACAAAAACGGCTTGCGGAAGCCGTTTCATTTTCCGAACGCCTTCAAGCACTTTTCCGAGCTTCGCTCTCTTTTTGTTAATCTGGAGGATTTCTTTCTTGGTGATAAACTGGTAGGTTCCTTCTTCTTCCATTTTTTCCATGTGTTCCAGCTGATTGACACTGCGCCGAACCGTTTCAAAATTCGTCAACATGCCGCCCAGCCAGCGCTCATTGACATACGGCATTCCGGTCAATTCCGCGGACGATTTGATCACGTCTTTGGCTTGCCGCTTCGTTCCAACAAAAAGAACGGCGCCGCCTTCCTCAGCAACTTTTTCCAGATAGGCCGCCGCTTCGGACAAATGCTTCAGCGTTTTCTCCAGATCCATGATGTAAACGCCGTTGCGGTCGGTAAAAATGAATGATGCCATTTTCGGATTCCAACGATGCGTCGGATGGCCGAAATGAACACCGGCTTCCAGCAATTGTTTGACAGTAACCTCTTGAGACAAAAGCACCTCCCATTAATCAACTTCAAGTTTATTCAAATCCCACATTCTACAAGACTTAGCTTCACGGGGCTTGCATTCCTGCGGAAATTAGTGGGAAATTATAACATAAAATAAGCTGAGGGCAAGGCCTATTTTTTTTCTATTTTTTTCCGGAAATAAAGAGGAGATGCCGCAACGTGCCCTACCGGCGGATAACGAAAGTCGCCGTGCCGAAAGATTTTAGGCCGATTTAAGCTGCCCTGTCGCAAGTCGCCGGTGCCTGATTTCCATGCCAAGACGGGTGAACGCGACAAGTTCCGGAGTCGATAAATCAGGCTCCGTGTGGTTGGCGAGCGGATATTCCCGTCTGTTTTCATAACCGCCGGAAGTGGAAATATTTGTCCCTTGCCTTGACATTTCTTTTTTCGTTTCCCT
>CAZFUU010000157.1:0-3860 GCA_964522565.1 uncultured bacterium
AGCTTATGGATGCGGGAAATGACCGAGATGGATCAATTCCTGCGGCGGCTTGGAATTTCGCTGACGCTTTCGATGCGCTCCCAGAATGTCGCGGTTTTAATTTCCGAACCCGAAACGGGTGAATTCCGAATCCGGATGTCTTGCGGCCTCAAACGAATCCCGCCCTCGCTTGTCAAACTTGATTCCAAGAGCGTGCTTGTCCGTTATATGTCCGAGCGGAACGCGATGAAAGCGGAGTCGGTCGCCATCTCCCAAAACGCCAATCAGGAGCTTCGGCGGCTCGGCGCGGTGTTGAGCTTTCCCGTTTTCGCGCATCAGGAAATGATCGGGCTTCTGCTCATCGGGCCGCGGGAAAACCGGGAGCCCTACGAGCCGGAAACCGTCAGTTTTTTTCACACCCTGGCGAATGATATCGGCGCGGAATTCGAGAAGGAAAATTATTATATGCGGTCCATTACGGATGGCCTGACGGGGCTTTACAACCGCAAATATTTGAACGAGCTTTTGACCCGGTCAGCGGGCGAATTGAGTGCCGAAAATTCGCGTCTTGCCTTCGCGATGATTGACGTCGATTTTTTCAAGAACATCAATGACACATACGGCCACGCGGCGGGCGACCAGGTGCTGAAAGTCATCGCCCAGAAAATCAAAAACCATGTTCGCTCAACCGACGTTTGTTTCCGGTACGGGGGCGAGGAATTCAGCGTGCTTTTCTGCGATTCCCGCCGCGACGGAACCAGGATTGACAGTTCGAGCGATGAATTTGTGCAGGCGGTCCAGCGGGCGCTCGAACGGCTGAGGGAAGCGATCGGGGAAAATACCGTGGTTTGGGAAAATCAGGCGATTCAGGTGACGGTCAGTATCGGCGTCTCGTTCGTCACGCGCGGCGACGTTAATTTTGACTCCGCCCGGCTTCTTGAGGACGCTGACCTCATGCTCTACGAAGCCAAACGCACCGGCCGCAATCGATTATTTTCAAAAATTGATTGATTTCTAAACGTATCTAGCCGCCGTTTTGAGTTCCCGGAGCTTGAGCGACGGCATATCTACTTTGACTCGACTGAGATGCAGAAGGCACAAATGTCCGCGCATCATGCGGTTTTTCGCACGGGTTTCCGCACGGAGTTTTAGTTTGACTGTTTTGACCGCTTGATGCTATTCTTTCTCCGCGGCGGGTAAATTTTACCCCGTAACACGCAAAGCCCCGGCTGTGAAGACGGGGATGGATGGGCACGATTTTCCCGAAGGGTTGTGACCCAAGGCCACGTCTGTGAAGGCGTGGTACGGGGTTTACGTATCCCGAATTCCCTCAACCGGATACGGCTTTTTTCTCCGTTTCTTGCGTGTCTGTGGCGGGTCTGAATGGGCGAGAGAAACGGCTTTTGAAAGGAAATCCTGTGGAAACCACAACGGTTCATGCCAGGGAAAAGATGAGTTCTCTTCAAATTGCCATCGCGGTGGCGGTCGCGTTGACTTTTTTCAAGTTTGTTGTCGGAATCCTGAGCCGGTCGCTTGCGATTTTGGCGTCCGCCGTTGATTCGCTGATGGACGTGTTCATGTCGGTGATTAATTTTCTGTCCATGCGCGAGGCCGAAAGGCCGGCTGACGGGGAACATTCATACGGACACGGGAAAATCGAGGGCCTGGCCGGCCTGATCGAAAGCATTTTAATCGGCATCAGCGGAATATACCTTCTTTTCGAATCCTTCCGCCGGATGATTCTGAAAGTTGAAATTACCCACATCCCGCTGTCGATTGCCGTCATGGCCGTCTCGATTGGGGTCACTTTTTTTCTGGTCAAAAAGCTCGAGGGTGTTGGGAAAAAAGCGGAGTCGGTGATTGTCAAAACAGAAGCCCTCCATTATTCGATGGATCTGTTCGCGAACGCGGGCGTCATTGTCGCTCTCATCCTGGTGCACGTGACCGGCTGGATGATTTGGGATTTGCTGGTCGCATTGATTATTGTCGGGATGATTCTCAGGCAGGCCTACGGGGTTTTGAAAGATTCGTTCGATCAGCTGATTGACCGGGCGCTCCCCGCCGAAGACCAGAAGAAACTCGAGAAAATCATTCTCAACTTTGACCCGCGGATTATCAGTTTCCATAAGCTCCGGACACGGAAAATCGGGCCGACGAAGTTTATTGATTTTCATACCGAAATCGGAAGCGAACCAAGTTTCCGGAAGGCTCACGAGCTCACCGAAGCCCTCATCGCTCGTATCAAGGAGGAATTTCCCGGATCGGACGTGACCATTCATTATGACCCCAAGGGGGCGGAGTAGATTCGTATATCGCATATCGTATTTCGCAGTTCGTATATTGTATCTTGTCGTTCGTATAATCGAAGAAGGATTAGTAAAAATGGGAGAGAAGATAAGAAATTTTAAGCAGCTTCAGATTTGGCAGAAGGGGATGGAAATAGTGAAGCTTGTTTATTCATTAACAGGTAAATTTCCGCAAGAAGAACTATACGGTCTGACCAGCCAAGTGCGACGCGCAAGCGTATCGATCCCTGCCAATATAGCCGAAGGGTTTAAGCGTTTTCACAATAAAGAGTATATCCAGTTTTTGCACGTCACATTAGGTTCTGCCGCTGAACTCGAAACGGAACTTTTAATTGCGCGCGAACTGGGTTATATTTCCGAAGATGAATTAAACGAGCTATCAGAAAAGATCGATCATTTATCAAAAATGACGTCTTCCTTAATTGCAAAATTGAGAGCGCATTCTTGAAATACACGCATTTGTCTCCCGCTATGCGACATACGATATACGAAATACGACATGCGATATACGCACTGCTTAACCCTGTAAAAATATGTCTTATAAAATTCTAAAATCCGCCTCGAAAGTCGGAATCGCGGTGTTCATCAGCCGGGTGTTCGGATACGTCCGTGACGCGTGCCTCGCCGCCGTGCTGGGCGCGACGGGAAGCATGGACGCGTTTACGGTCGCGTTCCGTCTTGCGAATCTGTTTCGCCGGCTCGTCGCCGAGGGCGCGATGAATGCGGCTTTTGTGCCGGTCTTCGTTCAAATCAAGCGGGAGAGAACTACGGCCGAATTATGGAATTTTGCGCGCAAAGTGTTTTATACGCTGGCAACAGTAGCGGCCGCGATTGTTGTTATTGAAATTGTTGCGGCACCGCTTCTCGTCCGTGTCATGGCGCCGGGTTTTGTTCATGATCCCGAAAAACTGTCGCTCACGATTTTTCTGACGCGCCTGATGGCGCCGTATCTGGTGTTTATCGCGCTTGCGGCCCTGTTGATGGGGATTTTAAACACATTCGGGCGTTTTTTTATTCCCGCGCTGAATTCCGTTTTTTTGAATCTCTCGATCATTGCCTTCGCCTTGTTGGGATCGAGTTACTTCAGCAACCCGGTGATCGCGATCGCGGCCGGTGTCCTGGTCGGCGGATGCCTCCAGTGGCTTGTGCAGGTTCCTTCCGCGCTCAAAATCGGCATGAATTTCAGGCCGGCGATTTCGTTGACCGATCCGGGAATCAGGAAAATCGCGCGCCTTTTGACGCCGGGAATTATAGGAATCGGCGTCGTCCAGCTTAATTTGCTGATTGATTCGCTGATGGCGTCTTTTTTGAGAGAGGGAAGCGTCGCGCAGATTTACTACGCGGACCGTGTGATGGAGCTGGTGCTCGGCGTGTTTGTCGTTTCGCTGACGACCGTGATTTTACCCAAAATGGCGAATTCGGCTTCGGGGAATCATATTGAAGAAGTGAAATCAACCATCATGTTCTCTCTTCGGGTCGTGGCGTCCGTGGCGATTCCGGCGACTGTCGGGCTTTTCATGCTTGCGCGCCCGATCATTCATGTGTTATTCGAGCGCGGGCGTTTCACCGAAATCG
>CAZFUU010000158.1:0-3855 GCA_964522565.1 uncultured bacterium
GCGGACAAATCACCTGCTACAAAAAGCGGACATCTTGACGTGCTATTAACAGCGAAAATTTAGCCGGCGCCGCCGCAATTTAGCGCGCCACCCCATAAATGGTGCTTCCCGAACCGGCCATCCCATCAAATCGTGCATCAAAAAAAGGCGCTGCCGTGTTAAAATGACTCCATGAGAATCAAAATAGTAACGCTCAACACATGGGATGACTACGGGCCTTATCGCGCGCGATGGAAATATCTTCTGACAGAATTAAAATCGCACGAACCGGACATTATATTCTTGCAGGAAGTTTCCTGCGCAAGAATGACAAGATCCCTTCTGCGCGGTTTCCCGTGCCACCAGGCCGTAGCCGCTTACGGACCCGGGCTGGTTGTCCTTTCCAAATATCCGATACACCGGCGCACTTATATAAAATACAGCACGCAATCGAAAGAAGAAGATCATGAACGCGGATTTTTGTCGGTCGAGATTTTCTCCGGCGGCCGGAAAATCCTTCTGGGGAACACGCATTTATCCTGGCGGCGAAGAGACACGCCCGTCCGCGCGCGTCAGGTCCGGGAATTGATTCAAATCGTAAAAAAGTTCACGGGTCATTCAATCCTAGCCGGCGATTTCAACGATACACCCGACAGCCAACCTGTCCGGCGGCTGAAAGAATCAGGATGGCGGGACTGGTTTGAAACCGTCCATCCAAAACGGAAGGGCATCACCTGGGACAACCGGAACCAGTTTATTCGCTCACACTCGGTGAAATTCCTCGACCGGCGGATTGATTTTATTTTTACCGATCCAAAGTTGACTCGCCTGGTGCGAAAAAAAACGTCAAAAGTAATTATGAACAAAAAAAATAAGGCCGGCATATTTCCCTCCGACCATTACGGGGTTTATGCCGCATTCGACTTGCCGGATGTTACTTGCCCGCTAAAAGCTCTTTGACTTTCGAGACGAATTTTTCACGCGGCGTGGATTTCGAGATATACTGATGCCCGCCGATATAACCGTTATTGGCTTCCACTTCGTCTTCTCGGACAAGTGCGGTAAGAAAGACAACCGGGATTTTTTTAGTTTCCGGGTTTTCTTCGAGCGATTCAAAAACCTTCGCTCCGTCCACGTCCGGCATCATGACATCCAGTAAAATCAAATCGGGCGACTCTCTGACCGCGAGTTCTATCCCCTTCCTCCCGTCGCCGGCGGTTAAGACCTCGAACCCTTCCATTTTCAGAATCTGCGAATAAAGCGCGAGCAATTTCTGATCATCGTCGACCATCAAAATCTTAGACATCATTTCCCCTCTTTCTTTATTTGCGTTATTGGTAATGTGAAATAAAAATTCGTCCCTTTGCCCTGCCCCTTGCTCTCAAACCACATTTTCCCGCCGTGGAGCTCGACAAATTTTTTACTGAGCGGCATCCCTAATCCAGTTCCGGCATATTTCCTCGAATAGGCATTGCTGACTTGTTCAAACTCCGAAAAAACCTTCTCATGGTTTTTCTCCTCGATGCCTATCCCCGTATCCCACACACAGACAAGAATTTCATTATGGGGCGTCATTTGTGCCTGAATCCCGACTTTCCCGCCAGCCGGAGTAAATTTGACCGCATTGGAAAGCAAATTAATCAAGACCTGCTTGACTTTCCTCTCGTCGGCCATGACAGTTCCGACCTCTTCACTCACCTGATTCACCAAGGTGATATTGTTTGACATCGCCTTTTCCTTGACAAAGATTGTACTTTTATCCAAAAGCTCTTTGAGATCAAATGCACTTAATTCCAACTCCATCTTACCGGCTTCCACCTTGGATAAATCCAGGATGTCATTGATCAGCGAAAAAAGGTGTTTCCCGCTCTCATGAATATACCCAACATACTCTTTTTGCTGGTCGCTGAGGGGCCCGACATTCACGTCCTTTAACAAATCCGAAAATCCCATAATCGTCACAAGAGGCGTTCTTAATTCATGGGACATATTCGTTAAAAAAGCGCTTTTCGTTTTGTTTGCGCTTTCCGCCGCCTCCTTGGCCTTGACAATTTCCGCTTCCGCCTCTTTGAGCTTCGTGATGTTATTTCCGATGCAAAGGATTTCCTTGGCCTTACCGTCCGGCCCAAGAATCGCCCGATTGCTCCACGCAATCCAGACGCGCTCGTTATTGGCGCGGATGTTTTCATTTTCATTGTTCGTGTAGCGGCCCGGGTGAACCATAATGTCATTAATCATCTCCTGAAGATCACGGCCGGCCGTGTCGGTTTCGGGCACGATGTGGCCGATAACATTCCGCCCTAGAATTTCCTCCCTCCTGTAACCGAAAAATTTCTGCGCGTATTCGTTGAAGAACGTAACGTCGCCCCTCGTGTCCATTCTCAGAATAATGCTGTTCGCGCCTTCGACAAGTTCGCGGTATTCCTCTTCACTTTCGGCCAGCTTTCTTTCCGTCCGATTCCTGTCCTCATCGATCCGGGACAGTTTGTTCGAGGTCGCCAGGGTAATCCATAAAAAGCTTAGAATAATTACCGCCGTATGAAACGCGGCATGAAACGCGCTGTTGTACAATCCTGCCGACCGTCCGAAATGCACCAGAATTTCGGCCGTAAGAGGAATCAGAAAAACGACGAAAACAAGCCGTCGGGCAAGCATCCCGCCCGCGTCATCCTTCGTAAAAATTTGGGTCAAACTCCCCTCGGGACGCGCGAATAAAATGCCTACAAATATAACGGCAAATGAAATCGTCCCCGGCAATGACATTGCCGTGTACGCCGAAATCCCGTAAAACTCCTGAATGCCGTAGAGATACCCCAGCAACCCCAAAAAAGCGATAATCCCCTGCGGCAATATCAGCATTTGCGACGGATATACATTGCCGCGCTTCGTTTTGATATCCATCATCATGAGCGAAATCCCGATGATGATGAAATTCACGCATGAATTGGGCGACATCCTGCCGGCAAAAAGCGTGCCGGCCTCCTCCGGGCGCTCCTTGAAAAGCACAAGATCAATTCCAAGGTCAATCCGAAAAATATATTGCGATATCGTGAGAAGGCCCAGGAGAAAAACCATCCACGAACAAACGTACCCGGTCATTTTGACCGCCGGATGGCTCCGTTTTGCCTGCAGCATCCACAAAGCCGCGCCGATCAATAGAAAGCCCGACGGCATGATTTGCTTTCATCGACACCAAACCGGGATGGAAATTTCTCAGAAGCGGAATATCAAATGCCCAGCCGCAAAGCACAATGCCCCCGAAAGCGGCAACGGCAATGCTTGAGAGTTCCGAAAGCGACTGAAATCCTGAAATGAAACGGCTGCTGTTATGACGCTGCACAGAATATCCCCGCATGATTGTTTTCACTTTACCGAATGCTATTCAATTATCGGACAGACCCCGCGGAAGCTAAAATCCATACCCTTTTGATCGATATATATGACGCAAGGCCAATCAATTGAGAAATTCAAGCGATTTTTTTTCCGCAAGATGAGTATAAATCTTGGTCGTAGCACACTATTTCCTAAATTCGCATGGGGTTAGGAACTGGGAAAAGCGATCCAGGGAAAAGAGGCGGTTTTAAGCAAAAAAGAAGACGCGCAAAAGATCCTCCGGGAAAAACTGGAGGAGGAAGAAAATGCCCGCGCAGAAGCCCGGTTCCTTTCCAAGCAGCTTGACACGGCTCTGGTCACCCTTAAAAAAAACAGACGAGTTGGAAAACGCTTGAGGCGTCCGGTCTCGCGCACCGTGACGAACCGAAAAGATCATGATCGTTAATTAAAAGATCCCCGGCGCTTTTTTCAGGGAATGTTTCAAAAGAAACCAAAAGGTGACATTTCTATCTTGCAGAAAAGGTGACATTTCTAAATTGCGTT
>CAZFUU010000159.1:0-3851 GCA_964522565.1 uncultured bacterium
CCTGCAATCGAAACCAGTATCCGCACGACAATTGATCCTGCGCATTTTTCGGAAGCAGCATGTGTTTGCGGTTTTTGGTTTTATGAGAATAATAGACCGCGGTATGATTTTTCTGGTCAAAATCGGTCACTTCATTGGCGCTGTACCGGCCTTCGCTTAAAATTTTGACGTAGCGCAGGGAATGCAGATGCTCTTTATCGATATAGGTATGATGTTCGTCGCGAACGGGATAGACAAGATCAATCACCGGATTAGAACGGACAAAAACGGATATGTGATAGGCCTCGCGTCCATTGATTTCCTCGATTCCTTCGACGCGCCCTTCCACCGTTCCCACCTCCAGGCCGAGCCACCGGATGCTGTAAGACAATCTTTCGCCGCCGCGGATTTTGATATCAGCCGGCCGGATTGCCTCGATTCGTTCCGGCTCATCAGGATGTTCCAGGCGCCTGACCCCCGAACACCCGCCAAGAATCGAAAGACCGAACACAAAAAAAATTAAAATAACGGCTGCCCGATTTTTCACAACATGTTTTCGCTTTGTAAAAGACGCTCAAAAAAACCCGCTTTTTCGATTACCTGAAAAGCCGTCTCAGGGGTCAGATCCGTCAAGCACTTAACATCGCCGCAATCCGAACGATACCTCATTTTCCGGTAACACGGCCGGCAAGCAAGCCCGTCATAAGAAATGGCGAGCGCTTTTTCGCCCATCCCGTAAGGCCCGTACACCTTTTCATCCACCGGCCCGTAAAAGCCGACGACCGGCGTTTTCAATGCGCACGACAAATGAACAATCCCGCCGTCATTGGCCAGCACGCACTTCGCTTTTTCAATCAAAGCGCCGGTCTCGCGAATGGTTGTTTTCCCGCAAAGATTAAGGACCCGGAATTCCGGAGATAACAACTCCTGAAGTTTTCGCGCCGTTTCAAACTCCCCCTGGCTTCCGACAGCTAAAATCGGAACGGTTTTAAACCCGTATTTTCTATCCGCTATCCGGATCAATCCGGCAAAATATTCGACGGGCCAGCGCTTGAACCGGGCATCTTTTCCCCACGACTCTCCTCCTCCCGGGGAAACTATCAAATACGGCTTGCGGACGTCAATCTCTTCCTGTTCAAGAATCCGCCGTGCCTCCTGTCGATCCGTTTCAGACAAAGAAAGTTCCAGGTTTTTTTGACCGCAATCAATTCCAAACACTTTCAATAAATCAAAATAATACTCCACCACCGGTTTATCGGAAAATGCCGCTTCAAGCTTTTCCGCGTAATTCAGGAAAACTCCCCTCTTTTTATAATCGAAACCGGCGCGGAGCGGAATCCTCCACAGATATTTTTCGAAAAAAGCGTATTGCCTCCCCAACGAAAAATCAAGCACAGCATCATAACGATTTCTCGAAATGTCAAACAGCATCCGCGCAAGCCGCAACGAGTATTGAATTTTTCCGAGCCATCCGTCCGGTTTGACTTTTGACCATTCATAGATGTTCGACACATGCGGAGAATGTTCGAACAGTTCCCGCGTGCGGCTGCCCAGCAGTAAATCGATCCTGTCTGCCCCATTTTCCTTCAACGCCCTGATGACGGGCGTCATGAACAAGACATCGCCGATCCCGAAAGGATGAACCAACAGGACGCGCCGCGGAACCGGAATTTTTCCGGCCGGCGTCTTATTTGAAACTTGCTTCATACCGGCTCACTTGCTCCAACAGATCTTCCACCGTTAACGCTTCAAGGCATTTAAAATTGATTCTGCACGCGTGCGCCAGACATTCAACGCAGCCGCCGTCCTTTTGCACATAGGTGCCGGTTCCTGGGATGGGCCCCCACCTTCGGGGACTCAGGCCCGCTTGATTTCGGCCAAAAATGGAAATCACGGGCGTCCCGACCGCGCACGCCAGATGCACGGGGCCGGAATCATTCGAAATGACAAGCCGCGCTTCCTTCAAAACCCACCCGAGCATTCCAAGCGTCAGGCGCCCGGCCAGATTATGATGTTTTTCGGTCATGCGCGCCGACATGGCTTGCGCCTCCTTTATTCCATCAGTGCCCGCCACAATGACCGGCGCAATTCCGTAGATTTCCGACATCCGTTCGGCCAATGCGGCCATTTTTTCAACGGGCCATATTTTGGACGGGCAGCTCGCGCTCGGATGAAAGACAACGTAAGGTTTGCCGGATCCGTCAAAAATTCCTTTTTTGATTGCATCACGGTCTTCATTTTTGAGCGGAAAAAACAATTGAAGCCGGCCCGGCTTTTGAACATCGATTACTTTCAGCGGATCAAAATTATATTCCGCTTCATGCGCGGCGCCCAAATGCTTGCGGTCTTCGATTGGATGCGTTAACAGGGCGTGATTCTTTCTCTTATACCCGATCCGGTGCGGAATTCCCGCCAGCCATGAAATCCAATACACCCGGCTTGTCGCGTGAAGATGAACCACAATATCAAATTTCTTCTTCCGGAGCCGACGGGCAAATAAAAAAGTCCCCGCCCAACTGCCCTCAAAACCCCGTTTTTCACACGCAATCACTTCGTCAATCCAGGGATTGCCGGCCACCAGCGGTTCGCGCCCTTTCAAAACAAGAGCGGCGACGTAACTATCCGGATACCGCGCCTTGATCGCGGGGAAAACAGGCGTGGTGAGCAGTACGTCGCCAATACGGTCGACGCGCGTCACAAGAATTCTCGGTTTTTCAGGAAGCCGGGGCGGTTTCAAGTTGAAATAACTCCTCACAGGCGCGAATAACCTCCTCCACGGACAGGTCGTCCAGACACATCCGCCGATCCTGTTTGCACACCGCGCTCTCGCACGGCGCGCAATCAAGCGGTTTTCTAACAATCCTGACACGCGATCCTCTTGGCCCGTATTTTTGAGGATCGGTGGGCCCGAAAATTCCGATCACAGGCCGGTTCAGTTCGTGCGCCAAATGCATTAACGCGCTGTCGTTGGAGACCACAAAATCAGCGCGAGCAATCAGCGCCGCGGCCTCCCGGATGTTTAATTCACCGATCAAATTCGCCGTCCCTCTGGCGACCGCTTGTGTTATTTTGCGGCCGGCGTCCCGCTCTTGCTCGCTTCCGGCTAAAATGACGGACCGGTTTTTCTGGACCAGATACTGGACCAGAAACGAAAATTTCTGGACATTCCACCGCTTCAGGCCGCTTCCCGCGCCCGGCGCGACAATCACGCGGGGCAAGTTCTGATCGCCGGACAAAAAACGTCGAAATTTTTGTTCCGCTCGTTCCGCGTCCCGTTCGGAAAAAAAGTCAAACCGGTTTTCCCCTGCCACATCGGAAATCAAATTTTTTAAAAGCGCCAAATGCCTTTGACGCATCGGAAAAACGGACCGGTCCGCGCGAAGCGGCGTCCGGTAACGGGGAAAAATCAAGTACGGAATCGCCGTATGGCGAAGGTCCGCGACCAAATCATATCTTGCCCGGAATAACGACGCCACCTGGCGGATTTTCCGGATGAAGGAACTGTGTTTGTCGTAAAGAATCACCTTGTCGACGGTTTGACAGCCCGAAAAAAGCTCCGCTCCTTTCGGCCCGGCCATCACGGTAATTTCCGAATCCGGAAATTCGCGGCGAAGAGCCGAAATCACCGGCGTGGTTAAAACAATATCCCCCAGATTGCTGAGGGTAATCACGAGTATTTTCCGGATATTTGTTAATGGTTTCATGTTAACAGATTTTCCTTTCCAATCACGTCCATCACTTCATCTGCCGTGATATGTTCCATCCATTTTCCGTATGGGAAATTTTGCCCGTACCAGGGAACTGACTGCCCTTCCGGGACATATTGCACAATAATATTTTTACCGGGCCCCAGAGGCCCTGTCATTCGGGGA
>CAZFUU010000160.1:0-3827 GCA_964522565.1 uncultured bacterium
CTCTCGCGCGGACAAATCCTCCGCGTTGCCGTGTCCGTTCTCACACGGCTTTGAGTTGTAGTTTGCATACATAGAGGCACAAGAGAAAACTGCGTCTTCTCCGGCCTCTCCTCCGACTACACTTGATTTTTCAAGCGTGGATGCCTCATATCACCCAGCGCTTCAACCCGGAAAAAAAACATCTTCCGGGTCACCCGCCTAACTGACGGGTGATGGGATATAAGCTACCGCATGATTTCCCGTATTTCAAGCATAAAAAAATCCGGGATTTCGGCCGGTTTTGGGCAAAAAAAACCGGGTTTTGAACGCGGCAATAGAATAAAGCAGTGGCAGCATGACGATAAATCATGCCGCCCGCTTTATTTCTCCGTCAACCAACGCGCGATATCATCCTTGACGGAACGCAGCATTGAATTCCAAGATCTCAGCTGAGACCGGCCTGAACGAATCCTGGATTCAATGCTTTCGCTGTCTGAACGATAGGACGATCGCCGGGGCCCGGTTTGATCGATTGGTTCAGGGCTCCGGTTTTGCCGGATAGCGGGTTCCGCGTTAAAATCACGCCTAGCTAAAACATAAGATTTTAAAACGAAACATCCGCCGCCCAGCAAAAACAAAACGACACCCATCAGCGCCAGCCGAAGAACGGCACGAAATATCAATTTAACGGATAAAACGAAGACCCTTCCCGTCCATGCCGCGGCCTGTTTGATTTCATTTGATAAAAACCCGGTAATTTTCATGTTATTCCCTCCTTCTTCCAATCAACCGGGTTTCAAACCATTGCACGTCGCGATCGCCGCGCTCCGCGGAAGAACTGATTCCGTATGCCTTCCGGAGTGATTCGTATTTCTTTTTTGCGGGTTTTCCATCCCGGAAAAGGAACACCTCGCTGACGATACCCGAATGAATTCCGAAAACGACCTGTAATCCTTTACGATTGTCTTTGTTTTTCATCATTCGCCATCCTCCCCGAATTGATTATTGAAACAGTCAAAGGCGCTTTCAAACTCACATGCGTCCCGGCTTCCCGGATTTCCATCTCCTCTCTTTCAGCCATTTCCTGAATTCATCACGCTCGCGCCTCTCCTCCAGAACTGCCCACAAAATCGCGGCGCCAAACGTCATAAGCGCGAGAAAAATCAAATCTCCCAAATGGTTCATCGCTGGCACCTCTCTTTCCTTCGGATTTCTCCGGCATAAAACCGCTGAAGAAGCCATAACGGAAACCGGCTCCAGTAAATCCTCGGTTTTCCGGTGAGCGCTTCAAGTTTGTCGGTATAAAAAGAGCGATCGGGCGTTTCAATCATCGTTTCATAAAACATAGTCCACTCCCTTGGTTGAATGTTTCCGTATGATAAAATTGGCGGGTTTTAGATTTGTCCGTGCTCGCTAAAGGAATAATACGCGCCGTCTGAACCGATAATCATATGATCGAGAATCTTAAGTCCAAAAAGGCCGGCGGCTTCTTTGAGTTTGCCTGTCAACGCTAAATCTTCACGGGACGGCTCCACTTTCCCTGAAGGATGATTGTGCAAAAGAATCATCGAGGCGGCATTCGACAATAACGCAGTCTTGACGACCTCCCTCGGATAAATATGCGCTTCGGACAGTGACCCGAGGGCGACCCTGTCCCAGCAAATGGGCCGGTTGCCGCGGTCAAGATGCATCGTGATGAATTCTTCCCGGTCAGACAGCTCAAGAAACTTGAACCGCTCAATGACGTCTCTTGGTTGATGAACCGCTTCGGGATACGTAACCGTTCTTTCCCTGATATAATGAGCGACAATCCTCTTTAAGTATTTGGGGTACATATTGACTCCCTTCCCTGAAGTAATCGTGCGCGCCGCGTTCGCATTAAACGCAGCCCACTTGTGGATAAGACGAATGGTGATTAACTCGTGCGATCAAGTTCGAATTCAATGCCGTATCCAAGTATTTTCTGGCAAAGAATCCGGGCGTCCGCCCAATGCTGGGTTTCACCGTCCGAGGAAAGCCAGATTTTTTCTTTCAAATGATATTTCGCGATCACAAGAAAAGCCGTCACGGCAAGGTCATACGGCTTATACGCCGTTTTACAGAATTCGAAATTCCAGCCTTTCCCGTTTTCCACGGTGGGATGACAGTCCATACCGCTCGTTTCCTCAATCACTCTCGGGAAATGACACGTCTCATGGCTGCAATCCCCTGAGCATGTCCGTTTTTCGATCGTCAAACCCCCAAACCACGGTTTTGACCGGACATCTTCAAGCCAGGGATTGGCAATCCCGCCGGCAGTTTGGGATGGCCACGCGATTCCAAGCTCGTGCGAGGCTGGATGGCCGCACCGGCAAAAGCCGTTAAACGAAATCAAATCGCCCGTCACGGTCGGGCTGCCCGTACCGTCGCCGGCGGCCAGCCGGATCCCCAATTCATCAAAACACGGCATTAGTTTCCTGAAGTCCGAGACAATCCGGGAAAAAACAGGAATTTCAATTGCTTCGTCCTTCCGGTACCAGTAATGTGTGTATCCCACGGCAAGTCCCTCCTGAAAATAAGACAGGCGGAAGCGGCGGGCTTTTGGGGCCGCGCCGTTTCCGCCTGTCGGATGTTTGATAATTACCAAATTGATAAGGTTTTTTATTTGTATTTTTCCCAGTTCCAGATTGCGGTCGTAACGCTTACTTCAACTCCTTTCTTTTCCAGATGTTGACAACGGTTTGCCAGGCGAAGCGCTTCGGTTTTTCCATCTTTCGAAAACGCGAACGGAAAATCGTAATGCTCGACGTGTTGCCCTTTCCAATAAACGTATCCTTCATGATCGATAGTCATGTGTTCAATCCCGTGCAAAAACGGCTTCCGGTATTTTCCGGCAGTGACCGTTTCGTGAAGTTCTTTGAACTTTGTTTCTCCTTTCTCGTTTAAAAAACCGTTAACGGCCATTTCGAGCAGTTTCAGGTGCTCGGGCGACAGCTTATCGCCGTCGCTTGTTTTGACCAATATGTCACACGCCATTTCGCAGAAATTCATCGTCTGAGTCCTCCTTCCGTGATTTACGCTTCGACAGCGACCTTGATTTTCCTGGGGATCACGATTTCTTCTTCCGTGACCTTGTGGGATTTCGCGAAATTGACAAACGCTTCCACGGCAAGGCCGCAAGCCCGGTCAAAGTCTTTGACGAGAGCGACTCTTCGGCGAAGATCTTCATAGCACCATGACTCGAAATCGCCATCTTCATCAATTCCGCGGCCGAAATAGACGTAAGTCTTCCAAACGGGCTTGGCGATCGGCTCAAGCGTTCCCTCACATTCTTTCACATGGCAATGCTGGCGCGCCTCATACCAGGTAGGAATCAAACACATGCTGCATTGGCTTTTATATCCCAAATTTTCCCGGCCGCCCTGGCACAAAACAAGATATCCGCCGCTTCTGCCATTTTGGCTGATTTGCCACTTATAGCCGTGATGAGCCGCAAAATCCGAGAGGATTTGAGAAAACCCGCAAAATGCTTCCGGAATATCAAGCATCTCATAACATTTTCTTTCGGTCTCATCGTCGAGGCCGAGCCGGTGGATTTTGACGACCCGGGCGTAACTGGTTGAGCGATTCCATGAATGCCCCGTAAAGTACCGAAAATGCTCTTTTAAAAAACGGATGAGTTTCAGTTTTGATCTTGGCGATTCGATTCTGAACATGGGCGTCCTCCTTTCAAAGTTTTGCGGTTAAAGTTCGATTGCCTCATGAGCGGATGACGGATAGAAAATGATTTTGTTGTTTTTAATCCCGATGCTTACCTCGGGCATGTCGAGGAGCGGGCTAAAACTGTTCCCTTCTTCGTCAGAAGAAAG
>CAZFUU010000161.1:0-3823 GCA_964522565.1 uncultured bacterium
CGTCGCCATTTCAAAGGCATCTTTGGGGTCGAACTTCAGGTGATACATGTCCCCTTTCGGGTCTCTAATATAGAATCCGGAACGGATATGATCGGTTTCCCCGTGTAAAACCGTCCATGGCCCGGACGTGTCCGGCCCCGGGCCGCGCGCGGCACCTTGTTTTAATTCTTTTTCGCTCATTCGCTTCCGGCCGTGACGGTTTTCAAAAAATTGAGAATCGGGAATTTCGTCGAATATGTTGACATCGAGGCCCGGATGCCTGCGTGGTTTCACTCGATCGATCCAGCGGTCTATTCTCAAAAAGTTCGCGGCCGGTTCATAGAACGTGCTGTCATAAAAATCACGGTATAAAGCCGGCTCATTTTGCCTAAGGAAAGAATCGCCCGGTTGATCCGACTGGCCGCGCGCGGCCGGACAGGCAAAAAAAACAAAAATCAAAACAATTACAAATGCGTGATACTTTCCGTGGTCTCTCATATTTTTTACCGTTTAAAACGACTTGCCCGTGTGAGCGGCAAACCGCCATCCTTCATCCCCGCCGGCAGCCGTCAGGGACAGGATGGCTTTCCGCCTGAATTTTAAATTAAGCCCGCCGCCGTAAGACATTCTGAGCCTTTTCAGAGCAAAATTGCTGACTTCCTTAAAAACCTCTCCGATATCAAACAGCCCAAAAGCGTCTCCGGCAAAACTGCCGTATTCCCAGATGTTATAACGGTATTCGATGTTCGCCAGTATCGATCCTTTGTCAAAAAACCGGTTGAACCGATACGCGCGCAAGAGATCGCTGGCCGCTCCCGGCTCCGCGCCGCCCAGGCGCGCCATGTTAAAGAAAGGAATATCGTTTCCTCCGCCCAGGCTTTCGTTCTTTTCAGCCTGAATTCTGACGGCCAAAACGCGCCGGTCTGACCAGAGCGAAAAAAAACGGGAAACAGTCGCCTGCATATTCAAATAATGAAAATCTGAGCCGCCTACGTCAAAAAAATACCCGAAATCGAAAGCGGCCTTTCCCCCGCGCTTGGGGTCATCCAAATGGTCCCGCGAATCATGAGCCAAGCCGCCCCTGATTCCCATTAACGTTGCGCCGTTGACCCCGGGGATTTCCGGATACCGTTCTTTTAACTTCCCTACTCGTTTCCGGCGGCCGTTGCCGATCTTGACATGCTGGAAAATAACGGACGTATCGGCAGACACCCGGTTCATCAACATGAATCCCAGTTTCTCTTCAATCTTTAATTCCTCCGTTTTGTACGTGGCCCAATCTCCCAAACTGGTGCGGTTGCCCAGCCCGAAAAAATTTTCACTTGCGCGGCGATTGTAACGGATAAATCCCTCATGATAAATCGACGGATCAAAAGGCATCCCGACCCGGTATTTCCCGCCGAAATCATAACTCTGTGCCTTTGAAGAATCGGCGTGGTAGGTCCAACCGCCGAAGGTTTCGGCTTTGAAGTTGGGAGTGTTCATTTTCAATAATTTATCCAATTCGACGCGCGCCCCGAGCCGGATGCCGCCGGATCCTTCGGGAGAGTCAAATTGCGGAAGAATTCCGATCTCCAGCATTTTGTCGAAAAACCACTCGGTCTTGCGGTCAATGTAATGGCGTTCCGTCCAGGCCGCCATTTCTCCGATCGCGTACCCGACGGGGCGAAGCGGCTGTTCAAGCAGGCGAAGTAAAATTTGATTGCGGTCGCGCTTTTTGGCGGCTTCTTCCGTCAAGGACCGGGGATGTCTGAACGCGGGCTCATAAGGGTCGTAGGAAAGTTCGGTATCCGAAAACAGCGGCGATGCGGACAATAAAAAAACGAGCGGCCACGCCAGGCCAACGATGCACTTTTTTTTCACCGGAATCCCTTTCCGTCCTGCAATTACATTCCTGCTTCAAAAAGAAATAAATCGTTTAAACTCTCGAAATCCCGAGACAATCCTGGAAGCCGCTTTTTGAAAAACGCCTTCTTGCGGCGCGCGAGATCCTGATTCCCGATATGCGTAATCATACAAAAATTTTTTCAAGTGTCCATATGAAAATTCGGGAAATCCTTTTTCTTTCATTTCGGCGTACGCGTCATCAACGCTCCACCCCTCAAGCTCCATCCGGTAAAGCGCGGTCATTAAACCGGCACCCGTTTTCCCGCTTCTGCAATGCATCAACACGGGGCGGAATTTCTCTTCCTTCAAAATTGCCAGCGTATCTTCAATCACCTGAACGGGCGGTATTTCCAAGGTACTCCATGGAAACCGATAGGTTTGAATGCCGAAATACCCGAGCGCCCTTTCCTCGCGGCCGGCAATTGTCTTTCTGTCGTCAAAATTAATTATCGTCCGGATTCCGTATTGACTTAAAAATGGAAAAACATCTTCAGGGATCGCGCCGCTTCGATAAATCCCCGGCGATATTTCCGAAAAAGCGGGAATCGCGTTTTCGATGTCTTTTTTGAAATCACGCGGCACTTGAGCAATGGCCGGCGAATGAGAAAAAAAAGCGGCGACCATCAACCCCGCAAAGACAGTTTTCCATGAAATGACACCCGATGAATCCGCATTCATTCTTCGCACTCAAATGCGTTTTGAATAAGTCGAAAATTAAATTCTCCGCCCGCCAGCTCGACGGCCAGAATATCAAAGCGGCAGGCCGCGCCGGTTTTCCGCCTTGTCATGACATACCAGGACGCCAAACGCGCCAGCCGTTTTTGTTTTTTCTGTATCACCGCCTCTTCCGGAAATCCGAATTCATTGCCGCTTCGGGTTTTCACCTCGACGAAAACAAGCGTTCTTCGCTCCTCCGCCACAAGATCGATCTCTCCGAACGGAGAGCGGATGTTTTTTCCGACAATCCGGTACCCCTTTTTTTTCAAAAAATTTTCCGCAAGCCGCTCCCCCGTCGCGCCAAGCTCCTGGCGTCCCATGTTAATTTTTCTCCGCTTCTTTGAAGCGTTCGGCGACGACTCTAACCGGTTCAAAGCTCATCCGGTGAATGGGGCAAGGCCCTAATTTGCCGAGAGCCGCCAAATGGGCGGAAGTCGGATAACCTTTGTGAGAATCAAATCCGTAGCCGGGATGAGCCGAATCCACTTCTTTCATCATGGCATCCCGGGTCACCTTGGCGATAATGGATGCGGCGCCGACGGAAATCAACTTTCTGTCTCCGCCTACAACGGGTTGCTGGTGAACCGGAAGGTCAACGGCATAAATGCCGTCAACAAACAATATGTCGGGTGTCCGGGGAAGCCCGAGAACGGCTTTTTTCATCGCGAGCAAGGAGGCCTGAAGAATATTGACACGGTCGATTTCACGCTCATCCACGACACCGATCGAGACAATTGATTGTTTGAGAATATCCCAGAACAGCACGTTGCGTTTTTTTTCACTGAGCTGTTTGGAGTCGCGAATGCCTGACAAATGAACGGCCGGCGGAATCAAACACGCCGCTGCCACCACGGGCCCCGCCAGCGGGCCTCGGCCCACTTCATCCACTCCCGCAATCCACCGGAAGCCCTTTTGCCGGTATTCGGATTCAAGCGAAATGATTTTGTCCGTCGCCGCACCTGTAAAATATCAGAAATTGGTCACGAAAAGTTACGAATAGTCACAAAAAGCCGCTAAGCCCGCAACGTATAGCTTCACTGAAGCACGTCCACCCCATCTGCAGGTCACGTTTAAACGCAATGGCACTCGGTTAAGCGGCAATGCCATATAATGAGCGCCATTCCACACGTGACATTTTAAGTTTTCGATATCGTTTTCCTTCTCGTTTCTTCAGTCTAGGCTCCAATCTATTTGGGCGATGAGGAACATGTGAGATTGCAATACGTTCCACAAGGTCATT